>JAESUK010000104.1 GCA_016763095.1 Alphaproteobacteria bacterium | reverse complement strand
ATGGATTTAATTTGGGCAAGACCTGCGCCACCCGCAAGAGCAAGGATAGGTTTCTTGCATTGTGCTTTATATGTGCAGTTCCCGTAGGGCCCAGAAATTGCAATGGATGAGCCTGATATTATTTTATTGCACAAATAGGCACTTAGATTTTCTCCACGGCGAATATGTAATTCTATGATGTTGCTGTCTAGCGGTGCATTGGCAATAGAGTAGGAGCGTTCGTCATAACCATCTTGGTGGACATTTATGTATTGCCCTGCTTTGAAGGTGAATTTTTGTTCCAGTTTAATATATAGAATACGTAAATCTGATGTTACATCCTCTATTTCTTGGACATGACCGTTGATGGTTTTTACCGTCATGTTTAATCGTTAAACCCTTCTTTTTTTGGTGCAATGAATGCGAATAAAGAAGAGGGAAGTTTCATGCCTGTTGTCATATCGGAAAGCACGATCTCAGTGATTGTTCCCATCGCATCAACAACACGCCATTTTTTGAGTTGAAAGGGATTTTTTTGAAAACCGAGCATAATAGAGCCAGAGTCTGGATCATCAGCTTGTTGAATGGTGATTTGAACCATGTTGTCGACATGCATGATGCGCGCTATTTTAAGGTCTTCATTCACGAGGCGAATGTTGTCACGTAAGATAAAGTCAGCAAGTGTTTGTCCAATAGGAGCGTTGCTTTGTTCATTAATATCCCCGTCATAGAGATAGATAAATGTTCCATCCGCGACAATATAATCGTTCAAAGGATCGTCATATTCAAAACGAAGGCGACCCGGACGAGAGAGATAAAAGTCCCCTGTAAGTTGTGGACCTGCAGAAGAAGTTTGTGTAAAGCGTGCTTTTGCCGTTGTTAGGTTTTGAAGGTAACGTTCTGCTTGCTGAATTTCAGGTGTGCGTTGCGTTGCCGATGCTGGTGCAAGAAGAGCTAGATTTAAAGCTATAAATAATAATATGTGTTTCATTTCACTATATTTAAGGTGCTTTGCGTAAAAAGCAAAGGGTTTTGCTATTCTGCCCCAATTTTACGCGGCGTTTTCTGAATGATCTTCAACAAGAACTTGGCGTTTTCCAACATGGTTTGCAGGTCCGATTACGTTCTGTGCTTCCATTTCTTCAACAATACGTGCCGCACGATTATAGCCAATTTGTAGATGTCTTTGAATAAAGCTTGTTGAGGCTTTTTGTTCGCGGGCAACGAGGGCAACGGCTTGGTCGTAAAGTTCGTCAACGTCACTTCCTCTTGATCCGCCTGCACCACCCAATGGATCAAATGCACCAACTTCATCTGCATCAGTTACAGTGTCTAGGTAGCTTGGTTCGCCTTGAAGTTTTAGATGATCAACGACGGCCTCGACTTCTTGGTCGGATGCAAAAGGTCCATGGACACGTGTAACCTGTCCGCCCCCCGCCATATAAAGCATATCCCCCATACCTAGGAGTTGTTCCGCGCCACCATCCCCAAGGATAGTACGTGAATCAATTTTTGATGTTACTTGGAACGAGATACGGGTTGGGAAGTTTGCTTTAATCACACCCGTGATCACGTCAACGGATGGGCGTTGTGTTGCCATGATGATATGGATTCCTGCGGCACGTGCCATTTGAGCCAAGCGTTGAAGGGATGCCTCGACCTCTTTGCCAGCCACCAACATCAGATCAGCAAATTCGTCGACGACAACGACGATGTATGGAAGTTCGTTCATATCCATTGGTTGATCTTCATAGACAGGTTTACCTGATTCAATATCAAAACCTGTTTGCACCGTGCGCATTAAGACTTCGCCTTTTTTCTGAGCTTCTAGCATTCGGTCGTTATAGCCATCGATATTTCTTACACCAATTTTAGACATGGCGCGGTAACGATCTTCCATTTCTTTTACAGCCCATTTGAGGGCGACAACTGCTTTTCCTGGTTCGGTTACAACTTCTGTTAGAAGATGTGGAATGTCATTATAGACGGAAAGCTCAAGCATTTTTGGATCAATCATGATGAGGCGACATTTTTCAGGGGAAAGTTTATAAAGAAGGGAGAGCAACATTGTGTTGATTCCGACAGATTTACCAGACCCCGTTGTTCCTGCCACCAAAAGATGAGGCATTTTTGCTAGGTCGGCAATAATAGGTCCTCCACCAATATCTTTTCCAAGAATAAGAGGAAGCTTTGCTTTTGTATTTATATAAGCCTCAGTTTCGAGCATGTCGCGCATGTAGACTGTTTGGCGGATTTTGTTAGGGATTTCAATTCCGATCACGGTGCGCCCCGGTATCACGCTTGCACGCACAGATACAGCAGACATAGAGCGTGCGATATCATCGCTTAAGCCAATAATGCGAGATGATTTTGTTCCGGGGGCGGGTTCAAATTCGTAGAGTGTAACCACGGGACCTGGGAGGATGCTCGTGATTTGTCCTTGAACATTGTAGTCCTCAAGTACGTTTTGTAGTAGTTCGGCATTACGTTTAAGTGCCTCTTCATCAATGTGCCCGTCTTGATTTTTGGGTGTTTCATCTAGGATATCAACGCTAGGAAATTCCCATTCCTCGTCTCCTAAGCTCAGGTTTCCTTGGGATGTTGGTGTCGCTTTTGTCGGTGTCGCTTTTGGTGAAATCACTTTAATAGCCTTTTCAACCTGTTGCGCAGGGATAGGGGGCGTGACTGGTTTTTGTGTCGGTTGTGGTGTTATGGCTTTTACTTGTTTAGCTTTTGCTGCTTTTTCCAATGTCGGACGTGTTGGCGGCATATAAGAGGCATCATTATGGTGCTTGATCCAGTCCACGAATTGGAAGCTTGCTTTTAGGACAAAGACAGTTGCGGATGTGATGACCGCCCTTGTGAAGGAAAACGCTGTTTTCCATTGGGCGCGTGTAATTGGTAGTGTGAGTGTGAGAGCACCAAGTGCAAGCATTGCAGAGATGAGCGCAATCAATGTATGTGTCCAGCCACCAAGGGCAAAATTAAGGGTATCCGCCAAGCTATTTAAAATTTGCCCGCCACCACTTCCTCCAGAGTAAGCTTGTGGAAGCCAGTCGCTTGAAGGGATACGTGAAAAGGAAATTGCGCCAAATAAAAGGGCAGAAATAAGAGCTGTAATACGTAGCCACATTGGGGAAAGAGGTGCACGTTTCCAAAATTTAACCCCCCATATGATTGTAGCAAGGGCAATGACAAAGCTTGCCAGACCAAATGTTTGAAGAAGAAGATCTGCCGTATGAGAGCCAGAGCTTCCGAAGACATTATGGATGGGCATATCTGCAGAGACAGATGTGTTCCGTGACGGATCGCTCATCTTATAGGTAATAATGCACCACATAGGAATAAGCCTGTTCCTACAAGTGTTAGCGCGAGGCCATCTTGGATACGACGTGCTAAGAATGCTTGTGCGGCAACGGGAATCCATTTTGATTGTTTGGTCTTCTTTTTTGTCTTTTTTGAGTTTCGAATCATCTGTGTCTCTAGTCTATTTCTAGTCGCTGTTTTGATCTTGTTATATCTTAAATGAAAAAGTTAACGAACAGAACGCTCATTGAAGGAATTTACATGCTTAATGCTACGTTGTTTTACAGAAAAAATCAAGCGTAAGGCAAGTAAACTCTTATCTTTCATTGGTTTTTGATGTATTTGGTGCTTATTAATATGTTGTTAACTATTTGTTAACATTTGTCTCATAGAGTGAAGACAGTGGAGTAGTTATCCACAGCCCTTAAAGCAGGTAAAGCGTTCTGATTATCTGCAGTTTTCTGAGTATTTTTGAACATTATAAAGGAGGTTTTCTTGATGACACATACTTGTTCCCTTTCTAATGATGCTTCTGAACAGAATGAATGCAATACGGGATATGAATATGCCGTATATTCTTATGAATTTGCAAAATCTGCGAAAAAAGGACAAGTCTGGCGCCAACATGGTGTGAGCAATAATCAAGAAGAAGCATTTTGGATTGCTGAGCAGTTAAAGGCGTGTGATGCGATCGAGCGTATTGAAATTCGACTTCAAGGGATTAATCCAAAAACAAAAGTTTCTAAAGATAAGAAAATTAAAGTGATTGATAAAAGCCAAAGAACTCTATTGAAAAAATTTAGAGAGTTTTTCTCGGCCTAAGATTATGGCTTACCCATGTCGTTGGCTCAAAAAGGGATCTTCTTTTGTAAAGTTTGGATCTATTAGATCGCTTAGTTCAAGCCCTAATTTGTTTATGGTTGTGCGTATTTTCTTTATAGACTCAACTTGAATTTGTCTTACACGTTCTCTTGTTAAACCAATCTGCGTTCCGACTTCTTCTAATGTATGTGTGTTATAACCTTTGAGCCCAAATCGCATACAAATGACAGTTCTTTGTTTTTCGCTTAGGTCAGATTCATACAAAATTAGATCAATATCATTTTCTATATATTCTCTATCAGCAATATCAGAGGGATTGCTATTTTGATGATGCTCAAATGTGTCGGCTAATGTAGCGTTTGTATTTTCATCGTGGTTTCCTGCAGGTGCGCTTAAGGAGGCTGTTTGCCCGAGGCGTTCGAGGCCAAGCATTTTGTTCACATGATCTGGGGTTGTTTCTGTGTCATCTGCAATTTCAAATACAGTTGCTTCTCTTTGGAATTTTGAAGTTAATTTTTTTTGTGAACGAAGGACTGTGCTGAGGTCTTTTCCAGCATGTACTGGAATACGAATTTCGCGACTTTGATTCATAATTGCACGTTCAATACCTTGTCGGATCCACCATGTAGCATAGGTTGAAAACCTAAAAGGTCGGCTGTTTTCTGGGTTGAGTTTGTAGGGGTCGTATTTTTCTACAGCATGTATCAAACCTAAATTGCCTTCTTCAAAGAGATCAAGTAATTCAAGTCCTCTGTTTGTATATTTTCGGGCAATGTTGACTACCAACCGTAAATTAGACTCAACCATAACTTTACGGGCATTCAAATCACCTTTGAGGTGTGCTTTTGCGTAGGAGACTTCTTCTTGTGCGGTTAAGAGTGGTGAAATCCCTATTTCATTTAGGTACATTTGTGTTGGGTCTAAAGATGTAGAGTTGTTTTTTGTACTATCGTTCATTGGGGAACACTCTCTAGTTTTTACATGTATGAATATGTTTCTATGTAAATAAACAGGATATGTCAATAGCTATAGTAATGTTTTAAGCAGCTTTTTGAGGAGAGTGAGTGAGTTTTGTAAAGTAAGTAAGTTCATCATGAGAAAGCATCGGTGTGACGCTTAGGTCATGGGTGTATCTTTTTGTTGGGCATTGCACAGTTTCTTGGGGAGCACGTTCTTGGGATATAGGTGCAGGTTTTTGATCGACGATGATATTATCGTTGCGCATTGAAGGTAGCCTTTGATTTGAAGTTGTTTTAGGAATGGGTTTTTTAGGCTATGCAGACTCTCAAGTCAAGAATAATTAAAGATATTCTTTTCATTTTATTAAGTTAATCAGAATTTTAGCATATCTTGTGCCTACAATGATTTGGGGCACAAAATAGATATTATATAGAAAAACAGAGCATGTAAGGATATAGGCCATGCTCTGTTACATTAGTATGTAAAAATTAATAGAAAGACTATTTCTTAGTTTTTAATTTAAGAGCAACAAAGCGTGCATCTCCGCGTCCTTGTGGGTCAACTAAAAGAAGGATGGATTGTTTCCCCTTTTTCTTGGCGCGCGTAATGATTTCTTTGGCGTGCTTGGGCGTTGTCACAGGTTTTTGATTAATCTCACGGATAACATCCCCAACGTTAATGCCTTTGTCCATGGCCTCTTCACGTGGTGCGAGATCGGTAACAATGACTTTTTTGTCTTCAAGCCCAAGGCTCATTCCAACAAGATCAATCTCGACACCTTTTGTTGGTGCTTTTTCAGTTTTCTTAGTTTCTTCAAGTAAGCCATTTTCTTCGGCTTCTTCTAGTTCTGCGATTTTAACTTTTGTGCGCTGTTTTTTACCATCACGCCAGAAGATCACTTCAACCGTGCTGTTGATTTCTGTTTCTGCCACAACGCGTGGAAGTTCACGCATTTCAGAAATTTCAGTTCCGTTAAATGTCAGAATAATATCACCCATTTTGAAGCCAGATTTTATGGCGGGACCGTCGGTGGTCACGCTTGCAACCATAGCGCCCATTGTTTTCGGCATATCCAGGCTCTCAGCGATTTCATCGGTTACAGTTTGAATGCGGACACCAAGCCAGCCTCTGCGGGTCTTACCGTATTTTATGAGTCGATGAATGACGGGTTTTGCCAAATTGGAGGGTACGGCAAAGCCGATTCCTACAGAGCCACCTGTCGGCGAAAATATTGCGGTATTTATACCGATCACGTCGCCCTCAAGGTTAAACATTGGTCCGCCAGAGTTTCCTTTGTTAATGGATGCATCCGTTTGGATGAAGTCATCATATGGACCTGCTTGGATGTTTCTTTGGCGTGCTGAAATGATCCCTGCTGTGACCGTTCCCCCAAGACCAAACGGGTTCCCGATTGCAAGCACCCAGTCGCCGACACGCATTGGGTCGCTATTGCCCAATGTTACAGCGGTTAGTTTTTTATCTGTTTTTATCTGTAGAACGGCGATATCTGTTTTTTCATCACGCCCAATAATTTTAGCTTCGATTGTTTCATCATCAGAGAAAATGACGCGGATTTCATCTGCACCACTTATGACGTGGTTGTTTGTGATGATGTAGCCGTTTTCTGCATCAATGATGAAGCCTGATCCCAAAGAGGCGGGGGGGTGACCAGAGAAGGGCGCATTACGACGATCCATAAATTGTTCAAAGAAATCTTGGAATGGAGAACCTTCAGGAAGCTCTGGAAAATCCATTTGATCAAGGTCATCTTCAACTTTTTGTGTTGATGAAATGTTGACGACGGCAGGGGATAAGCGTTCAGATAAGTCTGCAAAGCTTCCTGTCGCTCGGCTTAACTCTGTGTGGTCTGTTGCCTGTGCAGGAAGTGTAAGTGCAAATGTTAGACATAGAATTGTGAGGCTTATGATATTGCGCATGAAATATTTCCCCTGATTATCATGTTTAAGGCTTTGAGTTAAGATAGAGCGTGGTTCTAATCTGGTCAATATCTAGGTGAGTAAATTCACGAGATAAACCAAACTCACACCCATGATAACCATAGAGATTCCCATAATCTTTAACTGATGGGTATGTAGGAGCAAAATTTGTGCCATCATACGACGCATTTGGTTTGGGAAGAGCGCATAAAGAAGGCCTTCAATGATAAATATCAATGCGAAGGCCGTCCCTATATATACAATATTTTCCATGTGACTGGTTTCAAGTTTTTATCTTGAAGGGTTGTCTCCAAGGTATTTGAAGAAGTCCCCGTCCGGTGTCAAAACAAGTGTTTTGCTTGGGTCAGCTAGTACTTTTTTATAGGCTTCTAATGAACGATAAAAGCCATAAAATTTTGGATCTTGGTTCGCTGCATCCGCGTATATTTTTACGGCTCTTTGATCGCCCTTTGCACGAATTATCTGGGCTTCTTTTTGGGCTTCGGAAAGAAGCACAGTTCTATCTTTATCGGCGGTTGCTTTAATCTGTAGTGAGATTTCAGCCCCTTGTGCGCGTGCTTCACGTGCTTCACGTTCACGTTCAGACACCATTCTGTTGTACGTTGCTTGTGTTACCTCGGAAGGGAGGTCAGCACGGACAATCCGAATATCTACGATTTCAATACCAAAGCGTTCCGTTTCTTTGTTAACGGCGGCTTGTATTTCATTCAAGAGCTCTATTCTTTTTTCAGAGAGAACATCAGGGAGGGAGGCTTTACCAAGTGCTCCACGCAGGGCGGCGTTGATGATGTTGCCCATTCGTTGTGTCGCAGCGCTTTCTGTATTTAGCGTTTGGTAGTATTTCAACATGTTTGAAATTTTGTAACGCGCAAATGTATCAACTACGAGACGTTTTTGGTCTGCCAATAAGAGTTCTTCAGCAGGTGGGTCGATGTTCAAAATGCGTCGTTCAAAGCTTTTCAAGTTTTGAATAACAGGGATTTTAAAGTGCAATCCAGGTTTGCTGATTTCTTGACGAGGATCCCCGAATTGAAGGACAAGAACTTGTTCCGTTTCTTGCACAATAAATAGAGAAGACCCTATCCCAAAAATAATCAGTCCTATGATCGTAAGGAGTGTTGTTTGTTTCGAATTCATTCTCTTATTTCCTTTTTTTCGTCAATTCATCAATGGATAGATATGGAACGGTTGCGCCGTTCGCGCTATCCAAAATAAGTACGTTTGCTTTTCCGATAACTTCTTCCATAGCTTCAATATGAAGGCGCTCGGTTGTCACAGTTTTAGCTTTTTTGTACTCGTTATAAATGGCTGTAAATCGTGCCGCGTCCCCTTCAGAACGGTTGACGACTTCTTGTTCGTAAGCTTCGGCTTCTTGGAGGAGCTTGTTGGCTTCCCCGCGGGCAATAGGAATAATTCCATTACGGTAAGCTTCGGCTTTGTTACGTAGTCCTTCTTTTTCTTGGCGCGCACGTTGCACGTCATTGAAGGCATCAATCACAGGTGCAGGAGGATCCACTTTTTGAAGTTGTACGTTGTTGATTTGAACACCAGATTCATATTCATCCAGCATTTTTTGCATCAATTGACGTGTATCCGCTTGGATTTGACCACGCGCTTCGGTTAATGCAGGTTGAATTTCTGTGCGTCCAATAATCTCACGCATTGCACTTTCAGCAACGATTTTGATTGTGGCTTGTGGGTTACGAATGCGGTAGAGGAAATCCTTTGCATCCCCAACACGCCAGAGCACAACGAAATCAATATCAATGATGTTTTCATCCCCTGTGAGCATTAAACTTTCGTTGGCAATATCTTGTGTGCCAGCGCCACCACGTCCCATAACATCACGGAAGCCAACATTGATACGACGTTCGTTTGTTACGTTTACAATTTGATGAGACTGTAGAGGCCATGGCATGCGCCATTTTAGACCTGGCTTTTCTTCTGTGTGAGAGTATTTCCCGAATGTTACAACAACACCATGTTCACTTGGTTGTATAAAGAACAAACCAGAGAGAAACCATAAAGCGATGAGGGCGAGTAGCCCAAGCCCTATAACTTTTCCTGGACCAAAATTGCCAGGAAGAACATCCTTCATGTTGGACATGCCAGAGGTGGCTTTTCTAAGCATCTCCTCGATGTCTGGCGCGTCGTTGCGTCCACCAAATGGGCTGACATTATCATTTTGATTGCTGTCACTGTTTGCCCAAGGATTTTTACGATTTTTATCGCCTTTTTTCTTGTCGTCGTCGTCGTCTGTTCCCATTAGGATGCTCTCTTTTCACAAAATTGTATTTGAATGGATATCACAATATCTCTTTTACCTTGAAAGGCAATAGGATATAAAAAAAACCATGAAGAAACTAATGCATACAGATATAGAAAATGTCCTTTCACATGTTATTGATCCTGTGTCAGGTAAAGACATTATAAGTGCGAAGATGGTAAGCGGACTTCAGGTCTCTGAGACAAATGATGTTGTCTTTCTTATACAGGTTGATCCTGCAAAGGGAACAGAGATGGAGCCCCTTCGCCAAAAGGCAGAAACGCTTGTGCGCGCGATGAAGCGTGTTGGGCAAGTATCGGTTATTTTGACGGCAGAGAAACAACCTCAACAGCCACAAAAATCAAATATTCCTGACCCACATGGCATGCAGAAGAAAAAACCTCTCGTGTTACCATTTAAAAAAATAGTGGCGATTGCGTCTGGAAAAGGTGGTGTGGGTAAATCTACGATTGCGGTTAATTTGGCGGTGTCGCTTGCCAAGCAAGGGCAAAAGGTGGGGTTGTTGGATGCAGACATATATGGTCCATCTGTTCCCAAGTTGATGGGTGTTGAAACAGTTAAGCCAGAGAGTGCGGAGGATGGGAAGTTAATTCCCATTATGGCGCATGGTGTTGGTGTGATGTCGATCGGCTTTTTTGTTCAACAAGACACTGCGATGATATGGCGTGGTCCGATGGTACAAAGCGCAATTTATCAATTGCTCAGAGATGTGCAGTGGGATGGGTATGATGTTTTGATTATTGATATGCCTCCGGGTACAGGTGATGCTCAGCTTACGCTTGCCCAAAAAATACAAATGACTGGAGCAATCATTGTTTCAACGCCCCAAGACCTTGCTTTGATGGATGCGCGGAAAGCGATTGAAATGTTCCGTAAGACCAATGTGCCTGTATTGGGTATGATTGAGAATATGTCTGTGCATGCATGTGCAAATTGCGGACATGAAGAGCATATCTTTGGGCATGGTGGAGTGGAGGTTATGGCAGGGGAGTGTTCTATCCCTGTTTTAGCATCAATTCCTTTGTCTCGTGAGATGCGGGATGGATTGAATACAACATGTCAGGAGCGTGTTTCTGAAGTGCTTCAACAATAGTGTCTATGTATTTTATTTCTAGCCCATCTAAGATTTCCAGAGATTGGCTTGCCTCGGTGAAAGCTTGAATTTTTGTGTTCTGGAAGTTACGGGTGTCATTGATGATGCAACGAAGATGTGCGCGTTTAAGTGCGGGAACATTGATCTTTGGTTGAGGTAAGATTGTTGCTTTATCTTCTTGGTTGATGATTACTTGTGTTATGGCACTCATGATCTAATCCCTATTTATTTTCGCTGAATATATTACGTAAATATTATAATTGTCAATATTTTTCTGTTTTTACTGCAAACTAGAGCCCTCTTTTAAACATAGTTTTATTTTTTGTTTAATAGGCTTTTTTGTTCTTGCGCTTTTGCCTAAGAGGTGATATTTCAATTGAGAATGATTATCATTACCGAATGTGGCGGGCGGTTATGAATTTTGAGTATTTATTTAAAAAGGTAAGTAGTAGAGAGTCTTATGCGTACAAATATGAATCAAGCAGATAGTTTTTATAGCCCCGGATTACAATCCAGAGAAGAAGCTGTAATCAGCGCACATTTTATGCACGCAGATAACATGAATACTGATTTTAATTTGTATACGCAGGAAGAATTTAATAATAAAAAGATAGAAATCACACAGGATGATTTTTTAAACACTATTGTACCTGCCGTGCAAAATAGTGTGCAGAGTGTCATTGAAAAACGGACACCACAGATTGCTCAGAACACAAGACGACATCATGATGATTACGGTATCCATGATGCAAACAAAGTAACCGCCGTTGAAATTATTACGGAAGCCTTACTTGATTACTGGTTTAGAAAAGGTCCTCTTGAAAACTCTAATAAGCTATTTATTCGTGATAAGATTGCCAAACATATTGCGAATGATGAAAAAATTCAGCTTGTGGTGCCGTTGCTTCCAAACAAGGTTGATACACCATTGAAGACAAGGGGCGCAATTCCATGTATGGCGGAGATTAGTCTTTTAAGTCGTTTGGCGGAAGTTACGGGTGTAATTAATAAAGTACTTTCTGAGTATATGCCTGAATCGAATAGTCGGGCTGAGTTCTTAATCCTTGCGGATGGTCATCGGTTCCAAGATGCGCTTAATGTTGGAGAAGAGAAGGTTCAGGCGTATCAAGACTCTATTCAATGGTGGATACAGGCGCTAGGGTACGATGAATCTATTAAGTTCACAGATTATGAGCAGGTAGTTTCTTTACATTTAGGCGCCGAGGGTAATGCACAACGCCATGAATTAATGGCTGATGCATATGCCCTTTATGAAGATACAATGTCTCCTCTTCTTGATTCACAAGATATGTTGAAAAGTCTTCAAGATGCGGTGGACAATGATCCTTTTCCTGATGAAGCCAATCTAGAGGGACGCTTTGTTCCATTATTCAAGCCTATTCTTTATACATATGAGGATGATTTACTTCCTAAATATTGTCAAAAATGGAATGTTCCTTATCAGGACTTATATAGAGAAATCACTTCCCGTATGTATGATCCATTTACTGAATTGTCTGACTCTAAAATGCAACATCTCCGTGAGACTATCCTTGGAATTGGTGCGGACAATTCAGATGATGTAAAAGAATTTTTCCGTCGTAACCTTATTGAGCATTCTTGGGAAGCAACCATTAAGTATTTAGCTGCGGTGAAGGGGGACCGTGATTTATTTGAAGACCCTGTTTCTCAGATTTTTCCAGATCATATTAGATATACAATACATGCTAAAAAAGGACAAATTGGGTTGTGTACAACAGGCTCTAAAAAAGGAGACCTCGTACAGGCTTGGCATGGTGTTTCTTTTCTACGTCCTACCAAAAAGAACATGATTAAATTTGATAATGTATCCTGCCTGTCTGTTGAAGGTCATGGCGCGCTTCCTGTAACAATTGCGTTTAATGATGCAACTGAAGGCACCCCATTAAGTAGATTGTCGCAGGCAGATCAGCCCATGTTTTATGTTGATAAGAAGCTGGATGTTACAACGGCTGAGCAGGTGTGTGATGTTGTTGAAAAAAGCATGACACGTTTTGTTTTTCGGTGAATTATTTCTTTTTGTTAAGAGCCATAAACACACCACTTCCTATGATTAAAAGTCCCCCCAAGAGTAAGTTTATTCGAAGGTCTTCGTTCCAGAATAATATTCCAAACAATGATGCCCAAACGATGGAGGTGTAATTGAATGGTGCAACGGTTGATGCTGGTGCGTGCTGTAACCCAGTGGCTAGGCAATAATGTGCCAAGCTGGAGCTTATGCCAAGGAGTACCATGCCACCAATATGTAATTGGCTCGGTGTTTCCCATACAAAGGGAAGGAATATTGTTGAGAATAAAGTGGAAATAAGAAGGTAGTAAAAAGTTATCGTTAAGGCGGATTCTTGCTTGCTTATTTTCTTGATAACAATGAGTGCGCAGGCATTGCTTAATGCTGCAAATATTCCAAAGACCAATCCTGTTGTTGAGACCATGCCAGATGGTTTCAGAATGAGTAAAATCCCAAGAAAGCCTATTGTAAGAGATAGCCAGTTTTTCCAATCTAGTTTCTCCCGTAAAACAAGAACCGATAATATGGTTAAGATAAGAGGCCCAAGATAGGTTAGGACTGTGGCATCTTGAAGAGGGAGTTTTGCAAAAGATAGGAATAATGCCAATGTTGCTGTGAATCCTAAAACGCCCCGTAACATATGATTTGATACGCTTGTTTTTGGTTTTGGAAGAAAGATACGTTGTTTATAAAAAACCACAGCTAGAATAAAAAGAAACCCTAGGCTATTTCTGAAAAAAGTAACCAAGAAAACGTTGTTGCTCATTGTTAACCATTTAGCGAGTGCCGTGGTTATTGAGAATAGTAATATACCCAATAGGGTATAGAGTATTGCCTTATGGTTTTCAGATATTGCCATTTTAACGTCTGGTTAATTCGCAGAAAGCATAGGAGGGATCGCCTGCATGTTTCTCACGAGAAATCTCTTGCCATTCATGG
Organism: Alphaproteobacteria bacterium; assembly: GCA_016763095.1. Taxonomy (GTDB): domain Bacteria; phylum Pseudomonadota; class Alphaproteobacteria; order Micavibrionales; family Micavibrionaceae; genus UBA1850. Next base: position 11,086 of record JAESUK010000104.1, on the reverse strand, counting down.
GAGGGTAGGTCGGTTAGAAATGCGTCGCCATCCACATTCATATTTACTTCAGTGAGGTAGTATTTGTCTGTGATGGGAAGGGCAAGTTCATAGAGTTGTGCTCACCACCAATAATGATTTCATCAATGCCATGTTCTTGTGCATATTCTTTTGCAGTTTCTATCGCTATGTCGAGGGATGTACATATGATGACATCAGGATGATCAAATTTATATCCTGTGCGCGAGATAACAATATTTTTACGTTTGGGAAGAGGTTTCCCATTACGATTAACAATCGATTCAAATGTTTTGCGCCCCATAATAATGGGCTTGCCCAAGGTTTTTTCTTTGAAATGTTTAAAGTCCTCGGGGATGTACCATGGCATCTCGTTGTTCTTTCCAATACAGCGATTGGTTGCCATGGCGACGATTGCCGTAATGCATACACCATTTTCTTTGGCACTCATATTGCGACAGCTCCCTTGATATGAGGATGTGCTTCATAGCCAACCAATTCAAAGTCTTCGAATTTAAAGTCAAAGATGTCTTTTACGTCTAGGTTGATCTTCATTTGTGGCAATGGGAAGGGTTCACGAGAGAGCTGGAGCTCTACTTGTTCCATGTGATTGGAATAGATATGTGCATCGCCAAAGGTATGAACAAAATCTCCCAGTTCTAAATCACAAACTTGTGCGACCATCATTGTGAAGAGGGCGTATGAGGCAATGTTAAACGGAACACCTAGGAAGATATCTGCGCTACGTTGGTAGAGTTGGCAAGAGAGCTTTCCGTCTGCGACGTAGAATTGGAAGAAACAATGACAAGGTGGGAGTGCCATTTTGTGAAGTTCGCCAACATTCCATGCGGAAACGATGAGGCGACGATCATCAGGGTTTGTTTTAATGCGTTCGATCAGACCACTAATTTGGTCGACAGTATCGCCCTCAGCCGTTGGCCATGAGCGCCATTGATGACCGTAAACGGGCCCTAAATCTCCGTTTTCATCTGCCCATTCATTCCAAATACGTACGCCGTTATCTTGAAGGTATTTGACGTTTGTATCGCCTTGTAAGAACCATATAAGTTCATGAATAATTGATTTTAAGTGACATTTTTTGGTTGTGACCATTGGGAAGCCATCCGCGAGATTGAAGCGCATTTGGACCAAAAACACTGGTCGTGCCTGTACCTGTGCGGTCTTCTTTTTTTGTGCCGTTTTCTAGAACGTAGCGCATCAAATCTTGGTATTGCTTCATGTTTCATCACTCCCTTTTCCGATTCTATGTTCCCATTATATGGAATTATGTGAGATTAGGAGTCTGAATCTCTGAGAATGTTTAAAGCACTCACAATTTATAGTGCGTTCAAACGCCACGCATGCTTACACGAGGCTCCTCGTGCGTCGCAGTCGCTCCTATAATATTATACTAGCTTTTTGGGATATATATGCTCTATAATGGGCTTATCACTTCGGTGATTATGACGCTAAACGCTGTTGTGGAATAAGCGGCGTGGACCCGGGGGCAGTGCCCGGCGGCTCCACCATAAGAAGAAGGACTTAATGTTTGTCTTTTTGTGATGGGGCCGAAACAGGATCGACACACGTAGTAAAGACATTTAGCGGCGTTCGAGATAGTTCCTTCGATACAGGGCTAAGCATTATAAATGCAAACGATAACCAAGTCGTAGCAAATGATAACTTCGCAGTTCGTGAAGCTATCGCTGCCTAATTTATTAGGTAGGTAGTAGCTACAATTCAATTCCTATCATCTAGACAATGGTAGGTGGGGGCTGGGTCCACCTCGCAACAGAACGGACCCATTTTTATTTTCCATATTTATGAATATTTAGTGTTTTTTCTCAAAATTTTATATGCGTGTCTTTTTGTGTGATGAATGTATGATGGATCCATGATATTTTTACGCCACATATCTCATTTCTTTTGGCTTATCGCCTTTATTCTTAGCTTTACTTTTTTACCGATTTATCAGGGCGAAATGGTTGGTGTGTCGATTGTATGCCTTATTTTGTCAGGATTGGTTGCGGCCTTTGTTGGGATTAGAAAAGGGTTTTGGGTTGTTTCCAAAGATAAAACGCTCTTCATTTTGGGGCTTTTTTGGTTGGTGGCATTTGGGAGTGTTTTTTGGTCCCAAATTCCTTGGGTAAGCGTTGTTCAGTTTTGGGTGTTTTCGTGCCTTCCATTAAGTGTCTTGTTTTTCATCGGTGATGGAGAAGATTATGAAGTGAAGAAAAATTTTGCCGCTGTGACTATTCTCACCATATTAAGTGTTTTGTCCTTTGCGGCGCTCATTCAATATTATTTGATGCCTGAGATGCTCTATCATGGGCGCGTGCAGTGGCCTTTGAAAAACCCCAATAGTTTGGGCGCTGTTTTTTCTTTAGGGGCGTTTCTTGCCTTGAGTCAGTGGTTCAAGACCAGTTCTAAGCTTTCTGCACTTTCTTTTATTCTGATTTTATTAGGTTTGGTGACAACGGGAAGCCGAGGTGCGTTGGGGGCGTTCATCGTGTTGCTTCTTGTTGCGATGTTTATGCTTAGAAAAGAGATTGTTCAGTTTTTATCTATACGAAAGACAGCTATCTTTGCCGTTGTGTTTATTGGATTGATTGCTTTGATTACGTTCACAGGTGTGCGCCCAGATAATATGGCGTTAGTGGCAACGGCCAATACTGTTGTTGGTGAGCATTCATTGTTATGGGCTCGCGGAGACATCTGGAGCGGGACATGGAAAATTATTCAAGATCATATGTGGCTTGGAACAGGGATTGGGACATTCCCTGATTTTTATGCAGAGCACCGATCCGCCAATGATTTTACGGCAGGAATAACTGCGCATAATGATCCGCTTCAGTTTTGGGCAGAAATGGGCGTTGTTTCATTTGCTTTGTTTTATATGTTTATTGTGGCTATTTGTGTGCGGACGTGGAAAGCACTCCGTGCTGTGCATGATCAGAAATTGCGCGCGGAAATTGTGCTTTCGTTTTGTGCGCTGGGCGCGATGGTGATGCATGCGCATGTATCGTTTAACCTGCATATCATTCCTATTTTATTCATATCAGGCTTTATGATTGCAGTATGGAGTGTGGCAACATCATGTGCGCTTGGGCAAGAGTTGCATTCACGAGGGATTCCCAAGGCAGATAAGCTTTCCAATGCACGACTTATCTTTTCCTTTGTAAATGTTTCAGTGTTGCTTTCTCTTATTGTCCTTATTCCTTTTGTATCCAATTATCATACGAAGAAAGCTATGCAGTATTCTCGGCTCTCTAATATGGAGGCGTTCTCAATGCATGTTAATTATGCGAAACAGACATCGTTTGGGTTGAATTATCTGCCCTATGTTTTGGCTGCACCCGTTCAAATCTCAATGCTTGAATATGATCTTGATATATTGATGCGTGAGGAGAAAAAGCAACGGATTTCCCAGATTGAAGCAATGCTTGCCAAGGCAGAGGCGTTAAATCCGCGTGCTGCGGGTGTGTTTTCTGATCGTGCAGGATTGGTGCGTGTATTGACTGATAATGAGTTGGCATATGGGGACATTGATAGAAATCTTGAGTTAGCATTAAAATACAACCCAAAGTACTTAGATGCGCGCTTATGGCTTGTGCGTCGTTATACGAAAAGGGGCGCGTTTGATAAGGCCATAGAGGTTTTGAACGATGGTATGAGTTGGTGTAGGCGGGATAAACATTCGGTGAAGGTTTGTTACAATACCATGGTGCAATTACACCTTCAAAATGGCGAGATGGATGCGGCAGAGTTTATGCTTAAAAAGCTTAAGATGTTAGATGAGTGAATAAAAGCGGGGAGTCTCTATAAAAAAGGCTGGATATTTTATATGACCGTGCGATGATGACGCGAAATAATGAAAAGAATACTTGCTTTTACCCCTATAAATTTGCAACGAATAGATAATGATGACTGAAGACGAAACACTTAGATATGATAAAATGGTTGAGGGCGCACTTAGAAGTGTGGTTCGTGATGCTGTACAAGAGGTTGTTGAAAACGGCTTACCTGGAGATCACCATTTTTACATTACGTTTTTAACGGACTTCCCAGGTGTGAAAATTCCTGATTATTTGCGTGATCGTTATCCTGGCGAGATGACCATTGTATTACAATTCCAGTTTGAAGATTTGTATGTTGATGATGAAATCTTCCAAGTCTCGTTGTCATTTAACAACAAGCCTGAAAAACTTATTATCCCTTTGCCCGCGATTAGTATTTTTGCAGACCCGTCTGTAAACTTCGCGTTACAGTTCCAACCACTTGAACATGAGCCTAGTGGTGATCTTCCAGATCCAGATGGTGATGGTGGTCCTGATGATGGTGAGAAGGCAGAAGCACCGAAGGAAGAAGAGGCAAAAGGTGAAGTTGTGTCTCTGGATCAATTCCGTAAAAAGAAATAACGTCTTATAATTGATTATACCAAAACACCCCGAAGTATTTCAGGGTGATATTTTTCTTATTTCGTTCTATAAAAAAGATACAGGAAAGATAGGTCTCTCTGATCATAGATCTGAGAGAGCCATACCTTTTCCTGTGGGGGAGGGGAAATCTAAACTTATTGTTTTTCTGTAATTTCGTTTAACAACACACCTCTAAACACGTCGTTATCCGTTACAGTTGAGTTATAGATAATTTTATCTTGGGTAAAAATAAAGTTCTTTGTTTGTATGGTTGGTATGCGTTTTATGCATAACACAAATGGAATAGAAAGTTGTATGTGAGTTTTATGAATAATTTTGTGCAAAAACAAGAAGGTAGGATTTCTATTGTTAAGGGAGAGTGCATTGATCCTTCTCGAAATAATCGTGTTGTGGCGTATAAAATTTATGGGATAAATAATCCAGACCTTGGAAAACGCCCTCTTATTATCTGGTCGCATGGTTTGGGCGGTGGTCGAGATGGTGCAGGTTTCATTAGTCGCTTCCTTGTTGAATACGGATATTTTGTGATGCATGTGCAACATGTCGGAACGGATACGTCCTTGTGGGAAGGTAAGCCTGGACATCCATGGGATGTTATCCGCGCGAGCACGATTACACGAGAAACTACCTTAAGCCGTTATCAAGACATTCCATTTTTGTTGGATCAGCTTCCTGTGTTAGAGGAAGAGCATGAGTTTACTCAGGGTCAAATTGATTATGATCGTTTGGGAATATCGGGGCATTCTTTTGGGGCACTAACATCGCAAGTGATGGCGGGGCAGTTATTCCCGAATGAAGATGAGGAGATGACCTCTTATAGAGAAGCGCGTTTTAAGGCGGGTGTGCTCTATAGTTTCTCCGTTATGACGCACTTGGTTGAGATTGATCCTGTTGAGATTTTTACACCGATGGATATTCCGTTGTTCTTTATGACGGGAACAGAAGATGATAGCCCGCTTTCTGGCAAAGATTACACGTACAGAATGCCCGCGTTTGAACATGCGGGGGCAAAAGAGAAGCATCTGTTGATTATAGAAGATGGTGATCATATGGTCTTTACAGGAAGCCGAGGCAAATTAGCCTTTAACCCAAAACGAGAAATTCAAGAAGACCTTATTAAATGGAGCTCTCTTGCCTTTTGGGAAGTTTATTTAAAGGGGAATGATGCGGCGCGTACTTGGTTGAACGGTGAGGGTTTCCGTTCATATATGTCAGATCACGGTCAATATAAGGGAATGTCATGAGTGAAAGTTTAGACACAAATTCAGAGTGTGTGCCAGATTTGGCAATAGAGATTAAAGGCTTGAGTAAAATCTATGCCGCGTCTGGTAAATCGCCAGAAAAAAAGGCATTGGATAATATAGACTTGGCGATCCCGAGAGGGTGTATCTTTGGGCTTTTGGGACCAAATGGTGCGGGTAAATCGACATTGATTAATATTCTTGCGGGGCTTGTGTCGAAAAGCTCTGGCTCTGTGCGTGTATGGAATAGTGATTTGGACGAGGATGAGCGTCAAGCAAAAGCGTCGATTGGAATTGTGCCACAAGAAACAAATTTTGATCCATTTTTTACGCCAGCACAGATCATGGATATTCAAGCGGGCTTTTTTGGTGTTCCAAAGGCGGAGCGTAAAACCCAAGAGTTACTCGAACTTGTTGGGTTGTCGGATAAGTCAGACTCTTATACGCGTGGCCTTTCTGGTGGGATGCGTCGCCGTCTTATGGTGGCAAAAGCTATGGTACACCAACCTCCAATTTTAGTGTTGGATGAGCCAACGGCAGGCGTTGATATTGAGTTGCGTCAACAGCTTTGGAGAAATGTACGAGCACTAAACAAGCAGGGCGTTACGATCTTGCTGACAACACATTATTTGGAAGAAGCCGAGGAAATGTGTGACCGCATTGCGATTATTAATCATGGTAAAATTATTGCCCATGATGATACCGCAAGCCTTCTTAGTACCATTGAGAACAAGGAAGTAAAATTTGTCTTGGATCGTGATATTGCTGAAATCCCAAAACGTTTAGTAGCGTTTAACCCTGAACAACAAGGTAAGCGCACGCTATCTTTGCGCTATGCGCCGTCTGAGCAACCTGTGGGTGAGTTTATAGACGCAATCCAAAAGGCAGGTTATTTCATTAATGATATAACGACCGATGAAAGCGATCTTGAGGATGTGTTCTTACAAATGACACGTCAAGGTTAGGCATAGCTTAGCGTTTGGGTGGCTTTGTATTAGAGGCATCTTATTTGTGCTCGTGTAGTATTTATGGTTTTATATCTTTATACCATTAGAGAGAAACTTTTCATGAAGGGGGAATATCATGACACAGATTAAAGATGTGATGTCCGTAAACACACAATTTATTACACCAGAAACGACACTTCAAGCTGCCGCTCAAATTATGGCTGAGAAAGATTTAGGTTTTTTACCTGTTGGGCATCATGACCGCCTTATTGGTATGATTACTGATCGTGATATTACGGTGCGTGCGACGGCACAGGGGCATCATCCAGCAGAAGTCACCGCGCGGGACATTATGACACCACAAACATATTATTGTTATGACGACCAAAGCACAGAAGAAATCTGTCAAAATATGGCAGAGGTTAAGGTGCGTCGTTTTCCTGTTGTTAACCGTGATAAGCGTCTTGTCGGTGTTGTGTCGTTTGGTGATCTTGCACAAACTGCTTCTGCTGAGACTGTAGGCGAAGCCGAGCAGTGCATCACAGAAGGATGTGCGTCAAAGGCGGCGAAGGCAGCTTAGTTTTTTGTAAATACAAATCATTATAGGCATTGAATAATATGAAAGGCGGTGGTATCAAAACCCACTGTCTTTTTTGTATGCGCCCTTAGCTCAGTCGGATAGAGCGTTGGTTTCCGGAGCCAAAGGCCACAGGTTCGAATCCTGTAGGGCGCACCAATTTTTACCCCTCTATAAGGCGATCTTCAGGTAGCCATTTTAGGAGTATCGCGGCGAGGTTTTCTTTCTTAACTGGTTTCGATACATAGTCATCCATACCTGCGGTTATGCAGTGCTCGCGGTCGCCTTTCATGGCGTTTACGGTGAAGGCAATGATTGGCATATGTGGAAGATGTTGTTCTCGTTCGTGCCTTCTAATTCTTCTTGTTGCCTCGTATCCGTCCATTTCTGGCATTTGACAATCCATAAAGATCAAATCGAAGTTTCCTTTGTTTAAAAGCTCAATGGCTTCTCTTCCATTGTTTGCTGGTGTAATCACGCACCCATATTGCTCTAAAATTGCGGTGGCGATCATTTGGTTGGTTGGGTTGTCCTCGGCGATAAGAATTTGAGGTTGATCAAATTTAATGTTTTTGAGCCTTTCTTTATCACTGTGATACCATTCATCTTCAATATCTTTGGCGTTTGCGGGTTCGATAAACATGGTGAACCAAAACTTAGAGCCAACGCCCACCGTACTTTCAACCCCAATTTCTCCATCCATTTTTTCAACGAGTTTTACGCAAATTGCGAGTCCTAAGCCTGTGCCTCCAAATTGTCGTGCTGTCGAGCGGTCTGCTTGACTGAATTTTTCGAAAATATGCTTTCTTTTGTCTTCGGGAATGCCAATCCCTGTGTCTTCTAGGGTGATCAATAGACCATGCTTTCCACCTTTTTCGCCGAGGCTTTCAATAGCGATCTTGACGTGTCCTTGATCGGTAAACTTAATGGCGTTGCTGGTTAAATTAAAGAGAATTTGTCGAATACGTCCAGGATCGCCTTGAATATAGCGCGGGATGTCTGGACTTATATTAATCTGGAAATTAACGCCCTTCTTAACTTGGATGGACATTATGCTACGTATATCTTCCATAAGAACGTGGAGATCAAAGGGTTGAATTTCAAAATCTAGTTTTCCTGCCTCGATTTTTGAGAAATCAAGAATGTCGTTGATGATTTGGAGAAGCGATTCTGATGAGCTACGGATAATTTTCAGGTATTTTTGTTGTTGTTCAGATAAATTTGTGTCTCGCATTAAGCTTGCAGTGCCAATAATGCCGTTCATGGGTGTGCGGATTTCGTGGCTCATATTTGCAAGAAATTCACTTTTGGCATTGGCACCCTCTTCGGCAGTTTTGCGTGCCTCTATGAGGGCACGCTCAAGCTCTTTGCGCTGGGTCACGTCTCTGAAAACAACAACGGCTCCTATGACGGTGCCATCTTCATTTTTCATGGGGGAGGTGGTATACTCTGCCATGAAGCTTGTCCCATCTTTGCGCCAGAACAGTTCATCCGTGACGTGGCGGGTTTGCCCATCTTTGACAGACATATACATTAAGCATTCTTCCGCGGGGTAGTCTGTGCCATCTGTCCTTGTATGGTGTGTGAGCTTATGCTGTTTTTTGCCTATCATTTCTTCGGCGGTAAAACCCAATAATTTTTCTGCTTCTGGGTTGAAAAAAGTCGTGATTAGGTTTTCATCGACCCCGTAAATTCCTTCCCCGACAGAGTGTAAGATGGAAGATAGTTGTTGTTTATGTAAGCTTGAGTCTTGCATTTGATCTCTTCGTATAAATATAAACAAGTTACATTTGCAATTTTATCATCGAACGCTTTCTTGCTCATAGCAAAAATGTGAGAACACACGGGTGTATAGTAACGGACACTCATCTCGTGACTGTGTCGTTGTTATTGAGGAGTGGTTACTTGTTTTATTTATTGTTTCAAATCAATATTCTATGAATATGGGGTGTTGATTTAGGTTTAAAAATCCACACATTTTCCTTTGATTTCCCAGTCGTCATATCGAGTGGGTTCTAATCCGCCACGTCCGTTGATTTCTTTTACGGGCGTTTCTGGTTTTTTAGTTGATACATCTTGATCTGAGTCTATGTGATCTTTTTCTGGTGCTTTATTCTTATCTGTCATAGTGTCTGTATAACTTAGAGAGGGAACATAATCAAATGAATGATGATGTATTAAAGCCGTTCCGTGATCAGATTGATGTGCTTGATGAAGAAATTGTACGCTTGCTTGGACACCGTGTCCAAATTGTGCGAAAAGTTGCAATATCAAAGCATGAAAATGGTTTATCTGTGGTGCGTCCGAAGCGTATGGAGGTGGTCTTGGATAAGGCAGAGGAATTGGCAAAATCGAATGATATAAAACCATCCGTTGTGCGCCATATTTATGCAACATTGATTGATTATGCCCATGAATTAGAACAAGAAATTATTGATGAGAAAATATGACTGAGCCAGCCCCAAAAGAGAGTGACAACTTACCAGATAACGCATTAGAAACCCGCAAAATTGCGATGCAATTGATGCAGACGGTTTTTGACAAAAACCAGCCATTGGATCAGGCCTTTGATAATAGCAATGGGTTTATCTCGTTGAAGGATGCGCGCGATCGTGGCTTTGTTAAAATGCTGGTGACGACAACGGTGCGTCGATTGGGGCAAATTGATGATTTAATTCGTCGTGCACAATCTAAGCAGGGACAGGAAATATCACCGCCAGCACTTCATAACATTCTTAGGCTTGGTGTGTGTCAGTTGATTTTTATGGACGTTCCAAGCTATGCCGCGGTTAATACTATGGTGACATTAGCGGGGGACTCTGGGTTGTCGCGCCAAAAGGCTTTTGTGAATGCGATGCTTCGTAAGATTAGCCGTGCTGGAAAAGAATGGACAACGAAACAAGATATCCCTCGCCTAAATACACCTGAGTGGATTCTTGCCAAGTGGATTGAAGATTATGGTATTCGCAATGCGGTTGAGATTGCGCAAGCAAACATGGACGAGTCGCCCTTAGATCTAACGATTAAAAATGAGGCTGACTTAGATTACTGGGAAAAGAATTTGGGCGGGACAACGCTTCCCACCAATACTGTGCGTGTAGAAGCGGGTGGACGGATAGATCAAATCTCTGGTTTTGCTGAGGGGCATTGGTGGGTGCAAGATGCATCAGCTGCAATTCCTGCAAAGTTGTTTGGTGATCTAACGGGCAAGAAGGTTGTTGATTTGTGCGCCGCCCCTGGTGGGAAGACGGCGCAACTTGTAACACAGGGCGCAGAGGTGATTGCACTTGATCGTTCAGCGCGCAGAATTGTACGATTTAATGAAAATATGGAACGCTTGGGCGTTAAGGATAAAGTTGTCACAGAGGCTGCGGATGCAGGGGTTTGGATGCCACGAGAACCTTTGGATGCTGTGCTGTTGGATGCTCCATTTACGGCTACGGGCACGCTTAGAAAACGTCCAGATGTTGCGTGGCTTAAGCATCCGAAAGACTTGGAATCTTTAGCGAATACGCAGGCGCGTCTTTTGGAAAATGCATCGGGTATGTTGAAATCTGGTGGAATCCTTATTTATTGCACATGTTCATTGTTTAAGGATGAGGGTGAAAATCAAATTGATGCCTTTTTATCCGCTCATCCAGATTATAGCCGTTCCCCAATTTGTTCAGAAGAAATTGGCGGCATGTCAGAGATGATTGATGTCAATGGAGATCTTCGTATCCTGCCATTTCACCTTGCCACGAACGGTGGCATGGACGGGTTCTATGTCGCGCGCTTGGTGAAGGCATAGTTTATGCCAGATATTTCTGTTGATCGGTTTGTTCTTTTCGCTTTCTTAGCGATTGCGGTTTCGGTCATTCGATATGGAACATATTTATGGTCGAT
>JAESUK010000103.1 GCA_016763095.1 Alphaproteobacteria bacterium | reverse complement strand
TGATATGCCCAATACAAACAGCATACAAACTTCACAAAGCATGGCCTGAGGCAGATTACGTTATCGTTCCAAATGGCGGGCACACGGCCAACAAATTTCCAATTCAAAAACGCATTATAGAAGCCACAAACAACATGAAGGCCATACTATGACGAACTATAAAACACTTGATGATCTACCTGATATCCAAGGAAAGAGCGTTTTACTTCGTGCAGATTTAAATGTTCCGACCAAAGACGGAAAAGTCACGGACATGACCCGCATCGAGCGTTTAAAGCCAACCATTGACACACTTATATCAAAAGGCGCGAACATTATAATTCTATCTCATTTTGGTCGTCCAAAGGGACAAGAAGACATGGAATATTCACTGTCTTTTCTTCCCGCCCTACTCTCAACAACATGGAAACATCATGTAAGCTTTAAAGAAACCACAGCAAAGATCACGCTTCTTGAAAACACGCGCTTTAACGCTGGAGAAGAGAAAAATGACAATGCATTAGCACAAAGTTGGGCTGATCAAGCGGATATATACATCAACGATGCCTTTTCTGTGTCCCATCGTGCACATGCCTCCACAGAAGCCATTGCACACAAACTTCCCGCGTTTGCGGGGCATCTAATGAATCAAGAGCTGAAAGCGCTTAATAAGGCGTTAGAAACGCCACAAAGACCTGTTACTGCCCTTGTTGGGGGCGCGAAAATCTCTTCCAAGCTTGATTTACTCAATAATCTCATCAAAAAGGTCGATTACCTTGTCCTAGGCGGAGGCATGGCAAATACATTCATTTGTGCACAAGGCTACGATGTTGGAAAATCTCTGTGCGAGAATGATATGTTAGAAACAGCAAGAACCATCATGGAAAATGCCGTGAAAGAAAACTGCACCATCGTACTTCCAACCGATTTTGCCGTTGCTGAAAAATTTGAATCCAACGCCCCGCATGAGATTGTTTCTATCTCCGCCGTGCCACGAGGAAAGATGGCACTCGATATTGGCCCAGACAGCATCGAACACATCAAGTCAGTCATTGATAAATCAAAAACAATTGTATGGAATGGTCCAATGGGTGCATTTGAAATAGAACCTTTTGATATTGCGACAGTGAAAATAGCAAAATATGTTGCCGAAAAAACAAAGCACTCTGAAATTATATCTGTGGCTGGTGGTGGAGACACAGTCTCTGCCATGGCACATGCAGGCGTAAAAAACGACCTTACATATCTGTCTAGCGCAGGAGGGGCTTTTCTGGAATGGCTAGAAGGAAAAGAGCTTCCCGGTGTGAAAGCTCTTTCTTCGTAAACCACCTATTTATAATCTAGTTATTTGATAAAAAGTTTTTGACGTATAAATCCCTTGCGAGATCTGCACTTAGGCGATCGTAATATGCAAGAGCACGGTTCAACGTAACGCCCTTCATTGCATATTCGCGTGACCGTATAGGATCTGTCAAAAGGAAGAATTTTATAAATTCATTTCTATCAACACTATGTGCTCTGCACAAAACAGCGAGACCATGTCCATATTGTTGGGATAAAATTTCAACAGCATCTACTCCAGTAATCCCCATAAACACGGCGAACTTCGCAACAAACATTTTGTACTTTTTCAATTTCAGTACATAGCGCATCTCTTGGAGAGAAAGCGATTTAATCTGGCTTTGTCGTTCTGTCCGAATTTGAGATTTAGCATATTCAGACGCTATCAACTCTTCTGAAGGAAGATAAGGGTGTACCCCCGCTTTTCCAAACTTATCAGTTACAATAGCATCAATCTCAGAAGAAATGACTTCACCGACAACACCATACTTCTCTTGAATGACCATTTTCAATTCGTCACCAACAGCTCTGTATAGTTTCTTCACAAGTTCTTTTGGAATATCAGAGCGTGCAATAAACGGCATAGCCACAGATTTTGAACGCGACGCACTTTCGAAAAGATTGTTCAATGCGCTCTCAGATAAGACTAGATTTTCATTCCCCGCTAATATCACATGTGTACGATCATCTTTAAGAACAGACAACTCATCAATAATGATCTCAGCCAAACTCTCACGCGCGGCTATCGCTCTCCAATATTCAGGAGATTTACACTGCAAGATGTACATTAAATCTAAAGATTCCAATACAGGGCTAAGTCTCAAGACACTCTCAGCGACTTCAATTTCATCATATGCCAAATTCAAAATCAGTCGTGATGGAACATTCTTCATAGTTGAGAGTTTTTCCGCCAAAGCTTGACGAAGCTCTACTTCTGCTTGCTGGATCAAAGCCAGTAGAATATCTGCAACCAGTTCTCTCTCACGATCTTCAACAGAAACGTTCAAAAGCTCTGATACAACATTGCTTAATTCAGAACGTGCAATTGATCCTGTTTTACCATCAAGGTGGCACACATGGTGTGTGTCATACAACTTCACAAGAAGTGGTTTCATATGATGTGATTTTTCAAGTAGTCCGATATCCATTATTCTTCACCAATATTATTTTCATGCACCCAAAAGCAGGTACAAAATTAAACCTAAATACACAGCACACTCTTTTTTTCTTATATGACGGCCCGCCAAGACCGTATTTAGAACGCCAACCTGATAGGAGTGGTTAACATCGAAGACTATTTAACAGGATAAGTCTTACTACAAAGTTAATAATATCAAATTTATTTAAAATTTTCGAAGAATTTTAGGAAAATTGTTCGTAAGTCTATAAAAACATAGGGGAAACGCTTTATTAACTTTATCTTAGTATGATATAAAGAGGGCAAATATAAAACAAGTGGGACATTAAACATGCTAGGATCGGTTAGCGCATATCAAGTTCAACAACAAAACGTTCAAAGTGCACAGGTGAGAAACCCAAATGCACAGCCATTTCTTGCGCAAGAAAGAAACTCTGGCCGCGCAGAACGTTTAAATGAAACACGCCAACCTGACGAACCTGCAGCCCAGTCAAACGCACCTCAAAAAACAAGATAACTTTGCACAAGACGCAAAACTACTTATCTCCCAAGGACAAACTGAGCGCGGATCCCTTCTCGATTTAACCGTTTAATACCACAATAAATAATTTACAGCATTAAATAGTCAAATAGCTTTCTTTCTACATTAGGAACAAGAAGCGTTGTGTATTTTCATACACAATCTGAAGTGTAACGACAATGTAGGAAGAAAGCTAAAAAACTATTGAAAGGCAACTTCATTAAAGGATCGTAGCTTACGACTATGGAGCTTCACAGGTCCAATTTCACGTAGCAATGCCATCGTTCTCAAACCAACCTGCAAATGCTGATCCACACGTTGACGATAGAATGTATCCGCCATACCGGGTAACTTTAACTGCCCATGTAATGGTTTATCAGAAACACATAGCAACGTTCCATACGGTACTCTAAATCGAAAACCATTCGCCGCAATCGTTCCTGATTCCATATCCAACGCAATCGCGCGACTTTGGCTAAGTCGTCTATTTTGACGCACCAAGGGTCTAAACTCCCAGTTACGATCATCAACGGTTGCAACCGTTCCTGTTCGCATAATATTTTTCAGCTCATAGCCCTGTAACCCTGTAACTTCACTCACAGATTGTTCCAACGCCAACTGAATCTCAGCCAGTGGGGGAATAGGAATACTTGGATGTAAATCTTTATACAGGACATTATCTTCACGAATATATCCATGCGCGAGCACATAATCCCCCATATTTTGAGAATTCCTTAACCCTGCACAATGCCCGAGCATCAGCCAAGCATGTGGGCGAAGCACTGCAATATGATCTGTGATTGTCTTCGCATTAGAGGGTCCAACGCCAATATTCACCATGGTAATCCCTGAACCATCAGGGCGTTTTAAATGGTACGCTGGCATTTGTGGTAAGCGCGCCAATAAAAAACCCTCCTCATCTCGAGGGGAATTTTTGCTATTTTTGTCATAGGTAATTTTATTTCCAGGTTCTACAAACGCGCTGTAGCCATCTGCATCACCCTTTTTTGACATTAAATTTTCACCAAGCTTCACGAACTCATCTATATAGAATTGGTAATTGGTAAAAATCACATAATTTTGGAAATGAGCCGAATTAGTAGCCGTGTAATGGCGCAAACGCATTAAGCTCACATCAACCCTTGGCGCAGAAAACAAAGCAAGAGGTTCGGGTGCTCCCTCTTTCAGAGTATACGTTCCGTTTGACACCTCATCATCCATAATACTTAAATCTGGTTGATCAAATAATTCTGGGAGTGCGGCAATTTGCTCAACACTTAAATCATTTTCTAAGTGAAACTCTTCACCCAACGCAAAATGAATGGGAATAGGGATATCACTTAAACCAATCTCAACGGGCACATCATGGTTTTTGAGAAGTAAGCGAATTTGCTCATGATAGTAAGTTTTAAATATATCAGGGCGCGTCAACGTCACTTCATATGTTCCTGGCTTTGGAACGAACCCATAAGAACGGCGGATATCTTTCCGTGTCGCCGACTTTGTGGAAATACGAATGCGCGGATAAAAAGCTCGTACTTTCTTCTTTGGAATCTTTCCTTCTGAAAAAAGAGAAAACTGCTTACATAAATGATCCACACTCTGAGCATATAACGCGTCTATCGCCTCACATGCCTTCTGTGTGTCCTTATATTTTTTAAAAGATTTTGATGTCATTTCAATATAATACCGCGAATTAGATTAAAAAAGGTAAAGAAAGCAAAAAATTATGCAGCTTTTGATTCTAACGCGTCTAAACCAACAAGAGAACTTGCAAATTCATCAGGGTGGAACGGCTGTAAATCTTCTATATTTTCCCCCACACCAACGGCATGAATAGGAATCTTAAATTGATCTGCCAACGAAACAACGACCCCGCCTTTAGCAGATCCATCAAGCTTCGTCACAATAAGCCCCGTAATATTGGCAATCTCTTTAAATTTTTCAAGCTGTGAATGCGCATTCTGACCTGTTGTAGAATCCAAGACCAGCAACGTTGAGTGAGGAATAGATTCATCATGCTTTTTCAACACACGGATAATCTTCTCAAGCTCATCCATAAGATTTGTTTTATTGTGGAGACGCCCTGCCGTATCAATTAATAAGATATCTGCGCCATCTTCTTTTGCTTTCGCATACGCTTCGTAGGCAACAGCCGCAGCATCAGAACCCAGCTCCTTCTTAACCAAAGGACACCCAACACGATCAGCCCATATCTGAAGTTGTTCAAGCGCCGCCGCTCTAAATGTATCCCCAGCAGCCATCACAACCTTTTTGCCTTGTTGGTAATGCATTTGATACGCAAGTTTACCGATTGTTGTTGTCTTTCCAACACCGTTCACACCACACACCAAGATCACGCGAGGACCAGAGGCAACAGCATCAACATTAAGCGCTTCCGCAACAGGTTGTAGAATAAGGGAGATCTTATCTGCGAGAGCTTGTTTAATTTCACGCTCATCAACTTCTTTGCCAAAACGATCCTTTGCAATTTCCGCCGCCAATGACATCGCCGTTTGAGGACCTAAATCAGCTTCAATCAACGCCTCTTCCAACGCCTCAACAGCATCTGCATCAAGTTTTTTCTTCGTAAGAACATCCCCAAGCCCTTTTGTAAGCTTAGAGGAAGACTTAGACAAACCTTGTGACAAACGAGATAACCAGCCCCCCTCATTCGGGTCGAGCTCATCTTCTTGAAAAGCCTCCTCAACAGGATCAGGAACAGGCGATTCCTCAATCATATCATCAAGAATTTCTGTTGCTGTTGGCTCAAGCTCGTGCTTCAGCTCTTCACTTATATCGGAATCATATTCAACAGGAGGCTCAAGCGCAGGCTCGCCATCTGGGTGAACGACTTTATCTTCGGCTTCTTGAGCATCTTGCTCCGCCGCATTCTTCTTTTTACGCCAAAATATCATAATAAGAGACCATACGCTTTTAAACGCAAAGTTCAATCACAATCCGTACTATGTAGCGTTACACCAGACACGTAAAAACAAAAAAGAACACTTCAAAAAAATAGGATTAAATCGCCGTGATAAGAACATTTTTATCGACAGAGAGTGCCGTGGTAAGAACAATTGATCCTTGCGCGTTATCACCCACAAGGCGAATAGGAGAAAAATTTTCAGTACGACCAAAATTGTTTTTTTCTACAATAACTTTATGTTCTTTATTCAACTGATTTATTAGAAATTTATGGAGCTGTTTATCTCCAGCCTCGCGCAATTTTGCCGCACGCTCTTTCCTCAACTGATGGGGCACTTGGGGCATCTTCGCCGCAGGCGTTCCATCTCGCTCCGAATAAGGGAATATATGACAGTAAATCAAATCACACTCTTCAATAATACTTAGCGTATTTTCAAACATTGCATCTGTCTCCGTTGGAAAACCAGCAATGATATCTGCACCAAAAGCTATATCCGGTCGTAAATCACGGGCACGCTTGGCCATATCTATTGCATCTTGGCGCAAATGACGGCGCTTCATACGCTTCAGAACCATATCATCTCCTGCTTGCAGGCTCATATGCAAATGAGGCATCAAGCGAGGTTCTTCGGCGATCAAATGCCAAAGATCATCATCAATTTCAACGGGGTCAAGAGAAGACAGGCGTAACCGCGCTAACTCAGGGACAAGAGCAAGAACACGGCGGATCATTTGCCCAAATGTTGGGTTACCAGGTAAATCTGGGCCATATGACGTCACATCAACGCCCGTAAACACAATCTCATTATATCCCTGCTCTACCAACACACGCACCTGTTTAACGATCTCACCAATTGGGACAGAACGAGAATTTCCCCGCCCATAAGGGATAATACAGAATGTACATCTATGGTCACAGCCATTTTGAACCTGCACAAAAGCACGCGTACGCCCTTCAAACCCCTCAATAAGGTGTGATGCTGTTTCCATGACGCTCATAATGTCGTTTACAAGAACCCGCGCCCCATCCATATTTTTCCATGTAGACGCATCAAGCTTTATATCATTTCCAATAACACGAGACACTTCTTCCATATCCGCATACATATCTGGATTAATTTGTGCAGAACACCCCGTCACAATGATCTTCTTATCTGGTTGCTCACGGTGAAGCTTACGAATAGATTGACGCGCTTGGCGTTCAGCTTCCTTGGTCACAGCACATGTATTAATAATAATCGCATCATTAAGCCCCGCATTTGTTGCATGCGAACGCATAACCTCGCTCTCATACGTATTGAGGCGACATCCAAATGTAATCAGTTCTGGTGCATTATTCTTTGTCATTAAGGCGGGTATATCATTTATAACCGTTCAAAAGCAAGGATAAGCTTATCCCGCGAAGCTCTTGAACAATATCATCATTAAGATCGTCATTTTGACTTGCCCTTGGGTGATTTCTTTAAAACCCTATCTTCACAATAGTAATAGAGAGCTAAAGAAGCTTTAATATTTTTTTTATTATTGATCTATTGTCAGAGTCTTTAAAGTTTGAGACAATTAATAATCGTTACATTTTGCACATTTACAGCGTCTTGTTGTATAATGATTTGTGCAGGATACTTCATACAGAAAGATGCACGATGGCATACCGATACAGTAAAAAGCAAGTTCGCAGAAAAGATGCGATTCTAGGGGGAATTATGCTCCTTACTTTACTTGTTATCATCGTGACCATGTTTTTTATGAGTCTCATGGGCACATCTAGTGCTTCAAACATCACATCAGGACTCTTCGACGTCTGCTATTCAAAAGACAATCACCAGATTTGTCTCTAACAACTAAACACTTGACCTTTCCCCAAATAATAGTGTAGAAACACCCTGTTTTCATGACATCGGTATTAAAACCGTGTCCATTGTGAGAAACAAGGATACCCCTCAGTCGGCGAAGTTACGCTCACTGGGGCTTTTTTAGTTAGATTTTTACGTAGCAGGGATATGTTATATGTTTCAGTCACTCAGTGACAGACTTGGTGGGATTTTTGACGGGCTTCGCGGTAAAGGAAGCCTGAAAGAAGACGATGTAAACAACGCAATGCGTGAAATTCGTGTTGCCTTGCTTGAAGCAGACGTTGCCCTTCCTGTTGTAAAAGACTTTATATCTACAGTTAAAGAACAAGCTATCGGACAAGACATTGTCAAAGGCGTGAACCCTGCGGAACAAGTCATTAAAATTGTTAATGACGCAATGGTTGAAATGCTAGGGTCTGATGAAACAGAACTTCTAGTCTTAAATGCTAAATCCCCGGCTGCCATACTAATGGTTGGTTTACAGGGGTCAGGTAAAACAACGTCATCTGCAAAGATTGCAAAGTTCCTAACGGACAAACACAAGAAAAAAGTCTTAATGGCTGGTTTGGATGTTCATCGCCCCGCCGCGCAAGAACAGCTTGCACAACTTGGTGAACAAACAGGCGTTGCAACGCTTGAAATCATTAAAGGTCAAACTCCTGTAGAAATTGCAAAACGCGCAATGAAAACGGGTTTACTTGAAGGCTATGACATTGTCATGCTCGATACTGCTGGTCGTCTCTCTATTGATGATGAGCTGATGAATGAAGTTGCTGATGTTAAAAAGGCAACTAATCCAGTTGAAACACTCCTCGTTGCCGATGCAATGACGGGTCAAGACGCTGTGAACGTTGCGAAAGCCTTTGACGAGAAACTCTCCATCACAGGAATTATGCTCACACGTGTCGACGGTGACGCTCGTGGCGGAGCCGCGATGTCTATGCGTGGAATCACAGGCAAGCCTGTGAAATTAATTGGTGTTGGTGAAAAATGGACAGAGATAGAGCCATTTTATCCTGACCGTATTGCAAGTCGTATCCTTGGCATGGGTGACGTTGTCTCTCTTGTTGAAAAAGCAGTTGAGACCGTTGACCAAGAAGACGCTGCCAAAATGGCAGAACAGTTCAAAAAAGGTAAGTTTGACTTTAATGACATGCTCTCTCAGTTCCGCCAAATGGCGAAAATGGGCGGCGCAGGAGCTTTAATGAAAATGCTCCCAGGTCTTGGTAAGTTTGCAGACCAAATAGATGGTGCAAACTTGGACGGCACGGTTCTCAAGAAGCAAGAGGCAATGATCCTCTCTATGACAACTGCAGAGCGCGCACGCCCTTCTCTTTTGAACGCCTCAAGAAAGAAACGTATAGCGACAGGATCAGGAAGCACTGTTCAAGAGCTAAACAAGCTTATTAAGCAACACGCCCAAATGGAAAAAATGATGAAGCGCATGAAGAAAATGGGCATGGGCGGCATGATGAAACAAATGAAATCCTTCATGGGCGGAAAAGATGCC
The DNA here is from genome assembly GCA_016763095.1 of Alphaproteobacteria bacterium. Taxonomy (GTDB): domain Bacteria; phylum Pseudomonadota; class Alphaproteobacteria; order Micavibrionales; family Micavibrionaceae; genus UBA1850. The sequence goes on along the minus strand of JAESUK010000103.1, from coordinate 375 downwards.
GCAATGATGGATCAACTCGACGGCTTAAGCGAAGAAGATGCTATGGCAATGCTTGAGCAAGAGAAATCAGGTGGTGGATTGGGTGCTAACCCATTTGACAACATGCCTGCATCAGGAGGGCTTCCTGCCATGGGTGGCGGACTTCCTGGATTAGGTGGTGGAGGCATGCCCGAGATACCAGGAATGCCTGTACGTGGAGGAACAAAAAAAAAACCGTAAGAAAAAGAAACGATAAGAGAATTAAAACTAGAACATTGATTAAACAAACATAAAGGAGAAAAATTATGGCTATAACAATCAGACAGTCTCGCGGGGGACGTAAAAATAGACCGCATTACTCAATTGTAGTTGCAGATTCACGTATGCCACGTGACG
>JAESUK010000102.1 GCA_016763095.1 Alphaproteobacteria bacterium | reverse complement strand
GGACGACCTACTGATAATGGCGCAGGGTGATGTGATTCTAGACCACGTAACCATCTGTTCATACGCCCTGTTGAAATACGTGTGTTCCAAATATCATAACAGCCGAAGATTTTATGAAAGAGCTTATCAAAGTTTGTTTGGTTTAACGCCGATAATGTCACGATTGGAAGATTTGGCACTTGAGACAGTGTATGTCCTAGTCTGTATTTAATCTCTTCCAAAAGTTCTTTTTTATCTGTCGCCAAGTCCCATTTATTGACAACAAGAACAAGAGCGCGTCCTTCACGTTCAACATGTTGTGCAATGGTTAAATCTTGTTTTTCAAGAGGCTTGGTTGCGTCGATGACAAGAATAACAGGCTGTGCCAAACGGATCGCACGGATGCTTTCATTCACGGACATTCTTTCTAATGTGCCTTGAACTTTTGATTTTCTACGCATTCCTGCTGTGTCGACCAATTTAAGTGGGCGACCTTCATGTTCCCATTCAACGGTGATCGCATCACGGGTAATACCTGCTTCAGGCCCTGTGAGCATGCGTTCTTCCCCGATGAGGGAGTTTAGCAATGTAGATTTACCCGCATTTGGGCGACCAACAATGGCAATTTTGATCGGTTTTGTTTGATCTTCATCATCTTCTTTGCCCAAAAGCAGAAAGTCAAAATCTTCATCCCCTTCGAGGGCGTCAATATCTTTGATATCAATTCCGCTTTTATCTTTCTTTTCTTCCTCTTCATCATCTTCTGTCCAATGTGGTTCAAGGAATTGGTAAAGATCGTTAAAGCCATGACCGTGCGCGGCAGACAGAGGAATGGCTTCGCCCAAACCGAGTTGGTAAGCTTCAGCCAACCCTGTAAATACATCAGAGTCATTTTCACATTTATTGGCGGCGAGGATCACAGGTTTGTTCTGTTTTCTTAGCCATTTTGCAAAATGCTTATCAAGCGGCATCACGCCATCACGTCCATCAATCACAAATAGAATTGCATCTGCTTTTTTGAGGGCATCCTCAGTCTTGCTGTTCATGCGTGATTCAAGAGATTCATTAAGAAGGTCTTCCAAGCCCGCTGTATCAATGATCGTGAAATCACGACCAGCAAGGCGTGCAGGGGCTTCGCGCCAATCACGGGTTACACCCGGAGTGTTATGCACGATGGCGAGTTTCTTCCCCGTTAAGCGATTGAAAACTGTTGATTTTCCTACGTTGGGGCGTCCGCAAATAGCGAGTGTAAACATTTTAATTTGCCTTTTTTAACTTTGTACGTCGTTATTTCGTCGCATTCATAGCGTTACTATGCTGTGCGCTTTGTGCTTCGTTTAAAACCAAATTGTTTGATTAGGCACACTTATTTTCAGGTACATGTACACTGTAGTGAGTTGTAAAGCTAGAAAAAATTATCGGTACGCGTGAAGCATGCCATTGGCTGTTAAGATATACATCACACCCCCCGCAACGATTGGAGAAACAACAATTTCTCTACGGAGCGACCAATCTCTTAACATTTTCCCATTGGTTGGATCAATCTCGTAGATCATTCCATTGCTTCCGGCAACGATAAGACGACCACCTGCCAAAATCGGACCTTTGAGGGCAATTGCGCCTTCTCTGGATTTTGGTTTTTTATGTTTAGGAAGTTGGGTTACCCAAATAACTTTTCCTTGGTCACGACCGAGGGCGGCAAGTTCGTTATTTGAGGTCAACATGAAGAGATGGTTTCCCGCAACCCATGGTGTTTGTGATCCACCAATTTCTCTTTGCCAGATGCGGTTTCCAGTGCGCTCATCGAGGGCTACGATTTTCCCGCCATAACTCATTGCTATGATCGCACCTTTGTCCATGACAGGGAGGGCGCGGATATCAGAAATAGAAGATAGCCCGCTTCCGTGGCGTGTTGAGGCAAGGTTTTCAACCCAAGCGACAGAGCCATTTTCTACGCGAAGGGCGTAAATCTCACCTGATGAGAAGGCAGGAACAACGATATCTCGGTTGGCAGCAGGGGCCGCCATTCCAACAAGACCAGCTTCACTGCTTAGACCTTGGTAGCTCCAAAGTCTGCTTCCGTCTTCTGCACTGAAAGCATAGATGCGGTTATCAATTGTGACAACAAAGATACGGTTATCAATTACAGTTGGGGCGGCGCGTGATGGAGATGTAAGGGCTTTTTTCCACTTGATTTTTCCATCTGATGGATTGAGGGCAAATAATTCGTTAAACCCAGAGGTGGCATAAAGCGTACCTGCTGAATAGGCAAGACCGCCAGAGATGACGTATTCATCTTCTTCTTTTGGCTTTAGGTTATATTGCCACGCACGTTTTCCAGTTTGTATGTTTACAGATGTTACGCGTGATTCCGCATCCATCACAAAGATGTGACCATCAAATACAATTGGTTGTGCCGTTAGTGGGAGGTTATCTTTTTCGCCTGCACCGATATCAATGCTCCACATTTTTTCAAGCTCACCAGAAGAAAGCTCTAAATTTTGCATGGCGTGATTTGGATATCCGCCAGTTTGTGGCCAATATTGGTTCTGCCAAGCGTTTGGAGGAACAAAGCCAAGTGTTTCCAAAATGACGTCATCAGGCTCTAGTGCTTTTTGTAGCTCTAGGACAGAAATACGTTCACCTTCGAGGCGTTCCTGTTTTTTCTCTCCGTCAAATGGGTTGAGGGCGCTTATTGTTCCACACCCAAATAAGAAAAGAATTGACGAAAGAAATATAAACTTCCTGATCATTTATTTGTACCTTTGAGTTTGTAGAGTGTCGTCAATGTTATTGCTTTCTGACGTATACCAGTTGGGGTGCTGTCGAGTGCGGTGATCATTGTTAAGGTATCAAGGGCACCTGTGTAGTTGTTAAGGGAGGCTTGGAACAATGCCCATTCAAGACCAGCGTGGGCGCGCCAAGGGCTTTCTTCGTTTTGCGCCAATGCCTCAAGAAGGTCTTTGCTTTTTGGTTGTGTGTCGATTGTGGCATAGAGCAATGTGCCTAAGTCACGGTAAATAGCGTCCATCTTTGTGTTCTCAGATACTTGCTTGTAGAGCGTAGCTGCTTTTTCAAGATCGTCGTCTTTTCTATATTGTCCTGCCAATTCAAGCGCTGCAATTGCTTGATGCGTGCCTTTGTGTGTTTGAATAAATTCTGCGAGCGCCTCTTTTGGTTTGCCGCTGTCTTTTGCCGCTAAGAGCGCTGTTGTAATTTTTTGGTTTTTGGCGGATGTCCAACTGTTCCATCCAGAGATTACGGCCGTAGCAAGAATAACCCCAATAATCAGTGTAACTGCGGTTGATCCGTAGGTTGTCCATAGCGCATTAAGTTGATCTTGGCGCAAGCTGTCATCAACATCTCTGATCATCTCATCATGCTGTTTTTGTGCAGGATCTTTTTGTTGTTTTTTTCGTGTCCCTTTTTGAGACTTTTTTGGTGATTTCATTTGTGCTTGGCTCATGCTCATATACTTTGTTAAAATGTTCATAAATGTGTTAAACTAAATACTGAAAAATGTCTATAGATCAGAAAATTGGATATACCCGTCGTGAGTTTCAGCAGATCTTTCAAGTTTATGCCAATGGCGTATTTGAAGGGCTGTTTAAGGACTTCTCATTCTCGGATGGCAAAGACTGCTTCTTCATCTCATTTCGTGCAGATGCGGGGCAAAAGCCATTGATTACCATAGAGAAAAGAAAGATGGGTCCAGATACGGTATTGTTCATTGCCACAACCCCCGCCCCAAAGGGGTCGCTTCGTCAGGTCGCACGTAGTGAAAAAATTGGTCACTTTATTGAGCAATTGCGCCAAACTATCACCTTGTTAAAAATTGAGCATAACCTTGTAAAAGTAAATAAAGGCTAAGTTCTGTAGATATAAAAGAGTTGCAATGGTGTATGTCGTTGCGCTATGTTGTTTGTCTTATGACAAATTTATTCACAAAATATGCTGATGCTTTTTCTCATAAGAGAATGCAAAATCAGATCAGAAAGTTCAATCCACCATGGATGGAGCTTGGTGAGTTTTTATGGTCGGCGAATACAGGTGAGCTTGCCCAGCTTTCCAAGAAAGCCCCAGAATATGGCGATGATTTTTGGGTAGAGCGCCACAATTCTTATAATTGTTTGAATTATGCCCTTAATAAAAAAGATGTTAAACAACAACAAATTGAGAATTTATCTTTGTGTCAGCATTGGCAAGAGACGCTCAGTGATCAAAATGTCACGGCGACAACGGAGCTGTATTTAAATTTTTTTAAAGCGGTGAATAAGAAATGGTGGGAAAAGCGGATTGGACATCATATTTTGGAAGAAAAAGTTCTGACACGTGAAATGCCTGCTTTGCTAAAGCATGGTCTTCAGGTTGTAGAAAGCCCAGATGATGTTGGTTCTGATCAGTATCTAATAGCCTTTACGCGCTTGTATAGTGGTACGTTTCATTTTGTGCGTTTGGATAAAGACGGGCGTTGGTCCGAAAAACCATCGAAGTATTCAATGCCCCGCCTTGCAGAGAATAATGAACCGCTTACTTTGTCGCAATTTTCTTTGCCTGTGTGTTTTTTTGCTGTTCCCACTTAGATTTTTGTCTATATATGGGGCATGAATTTATCAATTATCACGATTTCTTATAATAATTTAGAAGGCTTGAAGAAGACAGCGTCTTCACTTCAGGCGCAAACACATCAAGATTTTGAATGGATTGTTGTGGATGGTGGCTCTACGGATAAAAGTGTCGCGTTTCTTAAAACCACCAATGCAGATTGGAAGTCATGTCCAGATCGTGGGATTTATGAGGCGATGAATCGTGGTATTGATCGTGCAACACGCGATTACATGCTGTTTTTAAATGCAGGCGATATGTTGGCCACGGAAGAAACTCTTGCGATGATTGATGAGACCCTTGCGCGTGATCCAGGTTTTGTATACGGAGATTCTCTAGAGCAAAGTGTGGCGGGTAAAATTCATGAAAAGCCAGCGAAGCCATATGCAACTATCGGTAAGGGATTGTTTACCCATCATCAAGCAATGATTTATAAGAAAAATAATCTGAGATATGACCTTAATTATAAAATTTCGAGTGACTATGATTTCACGTATCGGTATTTGATGGATGTTGTGGCACATGATTTACCCGTTCATTATATTCCTGCCCCGTTATGTATTTTTGAGGGTGGTGGTGTGTCACAAACATCGGCAAAAGTTGGACGCATTGAGCAATATAAAATTAGACAAGCTCATCATATTTCTGGTGCGATCGCGACATTCGCAAAGCAAACATTAGCATGGAATTTCAGACAGTAATTTCCATCTATCTTTTGGTTTTTAAAGAGATTTGTGTAACTGGTTTCTTACCAGTTTGTAGTATTCATAGCGGGTTTTTGCGAAGTTCCAGCCTGCTACGCCATCTATGATCCCCATTTTTAAGATATAGGAATGTAGGAAGGCGATGATGCCCCGAAAGGGTAATTTTCTGAATAGGTTTTTACAACATTGACGGCGATATGAGGGATCAATTGGATATGCTTTGTTGGTGATCATGAACGCTTCCCATGCGGCGTATTTTTGATGACGTTTTGTCCAATCGTCCATGTCCACAAAGGCGTAGTGATCTATTTTTGTTTTGAGTTGTCCAATTTTGTATTTTTGATCTTTGGGGATGGGTTGGTAATGTCCTTCGATCTCGCCCATGATTTTGCACCCCAAATCATTGATGATTGGATATTCCATGCGGTGTTTATGGAGGAGGACAATCTTATTGTTCTTAAGCCCGTGTTTAAGTTGTTGGCCGTCCCAGATATATCCACCCCTTACGAAAAATCCGGCATATTGCTTTATATCAGGGGTGCGTAAAAGTTGAGAAATCTCTTGGGTGATATCTGGAAACATTAGTTCATCGGCATC
>JAESUK010000101.1 GCA_016763095.1 Alphaproteobacteria bacterium | reverse complement strand
GACGTTGAAAAACCTTCCGATCATATCCCTGTGATGATTGAATTGGGGTAGCATCTAAGATCTTGATGCATTTATAGCTTTACTTGAGTGTAATCGATAATTCGTTTAAGTTAATTGTATTCCAGAATACAGGGCTCAGAGAAACACTAAACGGGGAGTTATTTCATGGTTTCTGACTTAAAAAAACTCCACATTCATTACGATGTGAAGGATCACTTCATATCAATGGATAACTTTTCGACCGCATCAAATGCTATACAAAAAATTATTGATGATCTCAGTAAACAAGTATTTGGGGGACGTTTACGATACCAATTAGTTATTATCCCACCAGAAGAAGGAACTTTTCTAAAAACAGTTGGGATTTGTACTTTCATTGCAAATGTTACACTCGTTCCGTTAACAAGCGATTACATAACAGGTGTATTTGAAGAATTAACTAGCCATTCCCCACAGTATTACGCAAGTAACCATGTCAGAGCCATACGAGACTTAACTAAAGGGTTTTTATCTAAAGAAACCGAAGATTTAGAAAAATGTATTCCACGAGAACTAAACCTAGATCGAGCTTTTAAAGCAAAATCTGATTTTTATACCTCCTGCCAAACGAACAAAAAAATAAGAGGGCTTGGATTTGATGACTCCAAGGATTTTCCTATCAAGAGTGATCATTTTAAAAACTACATTTCTAAAGATAAAACACGCCCCTTAGAATCCGATTTTGTTATTTATGACGCGATTTTAACGTCACCCGTTACAGAAGATAAAAACTTTCAATGGGATTTTGAAGACACAGTTACAGGGCAAAAAATATCAGCTTATATGCATGATGAATCTTTTAAGCAAGATGTTCTGAATGGTAAATACCCCATAAAACAAAGTGAAAGTAGCGATACATTAAAAATCCTTGTTGAATACCAAAAACAGGAGCGAAATGGAGAAGTGATAAAAAGAGAAACCTGCATTAAAACAGTCTATAGGTTTAATGATGTAGAGATCACGCCTATACTAAAAGATTTACCAAAAGGAACTAAATTCCAACAAATTTTAACCACTCCCATGGAAAAATTTTGGAAACATTAACATGACGGTTTAAGTTGTCTTAACCCCTAATCCACCGCCTCGAACTTACCTACTACTCTGCCTATTAGGGTGTCGGTTTTGTGGTTTAGGGTTTCGTTTGAGATGATTTTTAGGGCGTTGTCACGCCGAATTAAAATTGCTCCATCTTCAATTGACGGTTTGATCTCTGGATCAACAACGACGTACTGTCCTTGTTTAAATTCTTTGGGCGCGTCCTTTGGTGTGAGCACCCATATAAGTTTACTTGTATCTCTGCTTGCCAATTTAGTCTCCCTTTCACGCAAACGGCCACCAGATATCTCTGGTAGCCGGGGAGTTTCAACCGTTCTAGGAACAGCCAGCGTATTCACGCAAGCGCTATTATATTCCGCTGCTCCCCAACCGTAATTGAGAAAGCAACATCGCTAATTTACGACCCGATGTTAGATCGCCTAGACTGGGTTGAAAGCCCTTAACGAGTACGCTACAGAAGCGGACTCTTCTTGTCAATTTGATAGATGCCATCGCTTTAAACATTGGCATCAAATGCGCAAACACTGTAAACTTGACGCATATAAAGTAATTACAGAGAGTTATTATGAGATTTATTCTTCCCCTTCTTCTTATCCTTATGTTCAGCACGCCGAGTTATGCGGCAGATATTGAGACCTTAAACATTGAAGGTGTCGGCTTGAAAATGACGTTGGGGGATGCCGAGGACGAGCTTAAAGGACAGGGATATGTCCTTCTTGAGAGAGAGCGCGGTGTTGTACGTTACATTAAACAAGATGTGTTTCTTATCTCGTTAGAAGCGGATCGTTTTATTGATAGCGACCTTAGAGAGCCAGAAGCAGAGGCTTTGAGGCTGACATACATACAGTACAATGAAAATGTACCTTCTATCGTTAAAGACACACCTGAAGAACCCTATGACTGTCTTGTCGGAAAAGAATTTTATAAGCGCGCATGTACCGATGTTGCAGGGAGTGTATGCGAAGCACAAGGCGGATTACGTGGAATGCAGGTTAAGCCCATAACGTCACGTGCGGATGGACCGACATACGGGATGGATATTATTGTCCGCACCAATAAGGTTTGCCAAATCAATCTTCGCGAATACCGTGCAATGAACATTGACGCGATCTATAAATACCAGCGCAGAAAAACTTATAGTCAGAAGAAGTTGCAAGAGTAGCCAAGATTAAAATTGCCTCTTAACGCCCTAAAATAAGCGTGATCTCGTGCGTGTTTCTATCAATTGTAAGACCTGGTGCTCCGATTCTTGGTGGGTGCTCGCCCAAGGACGACAACCATTTCGTTCCTTCTTTATTTAAGTGAGCACGGTATACACTATATTTAGAAAGATCATTCTCCTTTAAATATGTGTGAATTTTATCAATGACAATATTGCGTTCATTTAACCATTCTTTCCATTTGTTAATGGACAGTTTTCGGTCTTCTAGTGAAGCATCCCATTCAAATCCAAAGTCGCTTCCCGTTAGTTCTTTCAAAGCCAAATTCGCGCGGTGGCGTGTTGTTGCGAATCCTGCATATTTGTAGTTTGCGCCTACATGAACGCTTTGATCTGATAAGGCATCGATTAAGTAAGGAACGGATTCGGCTGTGCCATACTTACCAAGATATGTTACCGCGTAAGCACGTAATGTTAAGCCCCCTCCTATCGTTGCGCGATGCACAACGTCTTGTCGGTTATAATCATAAATCATCTTTTGAAGAGGCTCGAACAATCCCCCTTCCTCTTCGCTTTGTAATGGGTGTGTATACGGTGCCATTTTTGGCATGTAGTGTGTTTTTAAAATTATACGATCCGCAGATGTTTCGGGAAGAGCACTCTGTCCAAGTGGAGTTGTGATCACGCTAAATTCACGCCAATTATAAATGTGATTTGCCTTCACACTCCCACTTTCATCTTCCCACTCAACAACACGAATATGGTTTTCTGATGGGGAAG
>JAESUK010000100.1 GCA_016763095.1 Alphaproteobacteria bacterium | reverse complement strand
TTAAGCGAAAGCGCCGATCTTGAAGAGGCAGCGAAGAACCTGTTTTCCTATATGCGTGACTTAGACAACGACAAGTTTAAAGGCATGGCCGTTATGAGTGTTCCAAATGAAGGGGTCGGCATGGCGATCAATGATCGTCTGCTTCGTGCTTCCAAAGGTAGTAAGCCCTGATCCTAATGCGTGACGGGGTAGTTATTAATCAATGCGTCACCTTTCTTAATTCTAGCAAGAACTTCTTTTAGGGGCACTGGCACTTTTCCGCGTTTCTTGTTCTTGTATCCTATCTCGAACATATGGTGATATTGGATCATCAAAGTTTTATAAGCACTGAATAGCGATGTATTGGAGTCCCAAATATGCGTGGCTTCGCTTGTCGCGCCATTAATCTCGATGATTTTCATGTTCTCGCCAGTTTCAAGATCAGAAAGCGTGTTAAAGCGCACATCATATCGTCCAAAGTAAAATTCAGGCACAAACTTTGATATTTCATCAAACTTGTCGGTCATAGCATCCGTAATAAGGTGGTTTCCATCTTTGAAAATTGTGCCCCATGTATGGCTTCCCGCAAAGGCAATGCGGAATTGTTCACCCTTCGGTAAGACCATATCCAAATAGTCTTTGTGACGCGGAAAATATTTGTGTTTAAGCGCGTTTGAACGTGGGTTGGCTTCGATCAGTTCTTGAAGCGTGGATGTCCCATCCCCTGTAACATGTGGGAGGTATTTAAGCGTGAGAGAAAAGATATGCCCTTTCTCTTCGTCTGGGTGACGAATATAAAAAACACCAGCCTCGTATGGATAATCATAGAGGTCTTGAATAACAATAGTCTCACCTGTTGGATAGTCGCGTATATAGTTTTCTACATCTTGATCACTATGCGCGATTTGTACACCATATCCACGACACCCAATGTCAGGCTTCATCACAAATGGATAGTTGAATTGGTGTTCTTTTATAAATTGAAGCGCATTCTGTGTAGAAATTGGGGTGCTAAAAGCCTTATGACGTGCGAACCATTTCTGTGCAGATGGTGGAACAAGATCAAGAATTTGAGCCTTAGACTCCCCCGCAAACCCTCCCGCATCAAAAGAAGGGTTCGAGATGGTTGGAACGGTTAAGCTTCTAAATCTTATTGCGAGATAAACCGCGTATAGTTTCATGGGGAGGTAAAATAACCATGCAGGCCAAAACTCAAAGTAGGATGTTTTATAGTCCTCCTGTTTAAGTTTTGGTATTTTTTTAGTCGCCATTTATATCGTCTTTTTTCTGTTTATGCTTATTAAGTAACTTAATAATATTCGGCATAAGTTTGTAAATGGATACAATGACGATGATATAAATTCCAAATATAAGATATGGGGGAATATGTGTTACAGCCTCACCAATTTGGTACACAACCCAGAATAAAATAGTCGTCCAAATCCCAATGGCGATGATGATGATTCCCATGAAAAGGGGGAATGACATCTTTAAAAACCCTGAAAGGATGTATGTAGGGAATCTAAACCCCGGAAGAAATCGTGCCGTAATGACAGCGATTGCCATATGTCGATCTATAATATTTGTGTCAGGTAACATCTTACGCTTTCTAAGGAAAGCTTTAACGCGAGGGTGAGAGCGTGCGGAATAGCCCAAGCCGTAGATAAAGGCGTCTCCAATGATGATCCCGCTCAATATTGCGCCGAAGGCAAGTTCAACAGGAAGAACCGCTTGGGATGCAAGAAAAGCACCAGCAGTTGTCGCCGCGTCTTCCAAAATAAACGTCGCAATAACCAACCCAACTGCCAATAACATCGGATTAGCCATAAAATATTCTAGAAATGCATTAATATCGAAATTTGGAATCATTTTTATAAAGCTTTCCCACTTTGAATTTTCTCTAGCATATCCAGAATTTTTTGCTTTACTAGATCATATTGTTCTCAAACGACAAGATGTCCATAAATATTATCTTGGATAGTATAATTTGATGTTAAGGATATTCTAAAAAGGAACAAAAATATTTGTAACATCAGAGCCATATTCTTACGAATAGGTAGATATCAGATATAATATGGAGTGATAGTAATGAATAAAAAGAAAATTTTCACGAGAGTGCTCGTAATATATATAGCGTTTGTTTTTATTCAGTCGCTGTTCTTTAAATTTACAGGTTCTCCTGAAACTGATCATATCTTTGGGATACTTGATCTTTGGGCAGAAGATACATTCGGCATAGTGGGCTTGTTCTTACCTCCTGGGATGTTTAACGCTTATGTGATTGGTTCAGCAGAGCTTGTGGCATCTATTTTATTGCTAGCGGGCATGGTTTCTTCCCAAAAAATACTTGTCCCGCTTGGTGCGTTGATGGCGATGGGGATTATCTCAGGCGCGATTATCTTTCATCTGTTCACGCCACTAGGCATTGAAGTATTGGGTGACGGTGGTACTTTGTTCTATATGGCATGTGGAATTTGGATATCAGCTTTGATCCTTCTTATCATGCACAAAAAACTGTTGTTAGGGCTGTGCTGTGGTTGCTGTAAATCGAGTCGTCAAAAATAAGGAAGTAAAATAATGGTTATGTTACCAAACTGGGTTGCGGATGGTTTAGAACTCCTCACTACACTGTTTATTTTTGCCGTTGGTGTGGTTGTCTTCCTCGTCATTATCACGTTTATCATCGATATTATTCAAACGAAAGATGCTGTGCGCAGGAACTATCCCGTCGTTGGACGGTTCCGTTCTATCTTTAGTACATTGGGAGAGTTCTTTCGCCAGTACTTCTTTGCTATGGATCGTGAAGAAATGCCTTTTAACCGTGCAGAACGAGAATGGGTGCAACGCGCCGCCAAGGGAAAAGGGAACACCGTAGCCTTTGGTTCAACCAAGAACCTAAATCCCCCGGGGACAGTTATATTCGTTAATTGTGCGTTCCCCACACTCACAGAAGATGCACATAAGATGGTGTCCATGCAGGTAGGGCCTTATTGTAAACAGCCCTATGATGCACCATCCTTTTTTAATATTTCAGGGATGAGCTTTGGAGCTTTGTCTGCTCCTGCCGTAAAAGCACTCTCACACGGTGCTAAAATGGCGAATTGCTGGATGAATACAGGGGAAGGTGGATTGGCTCCTCATCATTTAGAGGGAGGCTCTGATGTTGTCTTTCAAATAGGCACGGCCAAATATGGTGTGCGTGATGCGCAAGGAAACCTGTGCGACAAAAAGTTAAAAGAAGTAGCTGCCCATAAACAAGTACGTATGTTTGAGTTGAAAATGAGCCAAGGAGCAAAACCTGGAAAAGGAGGGATACTCCCTGCTGTGAAGGTGACAGAGGAAATAGCAAAAATCAGAGGAATTCCAGAAGGGGAAGCCTCAATTTCACCCAATAGACACCCTGAAATCAATAATGTTGAAGAGATGTTGGATATGATCGGACGTATCCGCGATGTAACGGGAAAGCCAGCAGGCTTTAAATCTGTGATCGGTGCCTTTGGCTGGCTTGAGGAAATGTGCGAAGAAATCAACAAACGTGGCATAGAGAGCGCCCCAGACTTTATCACCATTGATAGTGGGGACGGAGGAACGGGTGCTGCGCCAATGCCCTTAATGGATAATGTCGGACTTACAATTAAAGAGTCATTACCACTGGTTAGCGATATTCTCTATAAATACGGTTTAAAAGACCGTATCCGTATTATCGCCTCAGGTAAGCTTATAACACCCTCTGAAATGGGATGGGCGTTGGCAATGGGCGCGGACTTTGTATGCTCGGCACGAGGCTTTATGTTCGCGCTGGGGTGTATTCAGTCATTGAAATGTAATAAGAACACTTGCCCAACGGGGATAACAACCCATAACCCACGCTTTCAACGTGGGCTTGATCCAGAGGATAAAGCGGTCAAAGTTGCAAACTACCATAAGAATATGGTGCATGAAGTCGAGATCATCTCTCATTCCTGTGGTGTAAAGCGCCCACGCCTTATGAAGCGTAAGCATATGCGCATAGTTCAAGCCAATGGACGCTCAGTCCCAACGGACGAGCTATTCCCTTACCCCAATAAAACAACAAATCAAAAATAAAACGCCCAGTAAAAGCTTTGGTAAAAGCTACTGGGCGTTTTAGTCGTCGTTTTGTTTATATTCAACAATGAGCGTGCCATTCGCCACCATATCGATAATATCCAAACCTATTGTGTTTTGAATTTGTGTCACAGCTTTTACGCTATATGTTGAGCCCGTACCATCTTGATCCACATTAATACGTGAGTAAGACCCACCCGTTACAAGGGAAACAAAGTCTAGAATGTTATCGCCATTCGCAGAGCTATAATCAATGACATCCGAAATATCAATTTTGTCACCGTCCGTAGCATTAAAGTCCATAATGTAGTCACGAGTTCCATCAAGATCCCCACTGGTGAAGGCGAAAGTATCTGCACCGCCTTGACCATAGAGAGTATCTAGAGCCGTTCCTCCAATTAAAACATCATCGCCAGTTCCACCAAATAAAGTGTCTTTATTGGCTCCTCCATAGAGCGTGTCATTCCCTTGGTCTCCAACGACTTGATCTTCACCTGATCCTCCATAAAGTGTGTCACTGTCTGTACCTCCATAAAGGAAATCAGCACCAGCATCACCATAGAGTGTGTCATTACCTTCATCCCCATAGAGATAATCACTTCCATCTTCCCCATAGAGCGTATCGTTTCCAGTTTCGCCATAGATGTAATCACGAGCACTATCGCTACCGCCGTATATAATGTCGTTACCAGCATCACCATGAAGAAAATCTTTTGCATTCCCGCCCAGAATTATATCATCATCATTCCCACCGTAAATATGATCTTCCCCATCGTTTCCTTCAATGGTGTCTATACCGTTACCACCATAGATATAGTCATGACCTGTACCGCCCAAGATGCTATCGTCTCCATCATTCCCATAGAGTGTGTCATTATCAGCACCACCATCAAGGGTGTCCATGCCATCACCACCCACGAGCTTGTCGTTTCCTACACCACCATCAAGAATGTCATTCCCCGCGCCAGCATATCCGCTTGTACCATTTTGATCGTCACCGTAAAGGAAGTCATTCCCTGCGCCACCAATAAGGGTGTCATTGCCTTCAAAACCATAGAGAACATCCCCATCCGCGCCACCATCAAGAGTGTCATTTCCTAAATGTCCGTAGAGGTAATCTACGCCAATACCGCCATAGAGCGTGTCGTCTCCATCGTTTCCATAGAGCTTGTCATTTCCCTCATCGCCATAAAGTTCATCGTTATCTTCAAGACCATAAATAAAATCATTACCCTCAAGCCCGCGAATGACATCGGCATCAGGTGTTCCAGTAAGAACATCATTCCCTGTTGTGCCGTAGATGTCTGAGAAAATAAAATCCTCCGCACTCCAATATGTATCGTCAATATACCTTACAAGAAGGCTTCCTTCTGTTCCAACAACAATAAGTGTAGCAATTTCAGGAATAGGATTAGGAGTAAGTGGGCTGGCAAATGCCGTTGTCATAAAACTCGTAATGGTTAGGTCGCTCATTGAATTTATTTCATGGATAGCTGAAAAATCAAAAACATCACCTGTTTTAAGCCCATCTACATTGTAACTATAAAAATCCCCGTCTCTAACTTGGTCATCTCCAAAATTATAATCAAAAATGAAAATATCCATGCCATCACCACCATCAAGGTAATCATTGCCCTTTCCACCGATCAATATATCGTTGCCAATACCGCCGTCCAATACATCGCTTCCTCCTCCACCATCAAGGTAATCGTTGCTTGATTCTGAATACGGGTTTGCGACAGTACCCGAGGTATCCGAAATCTGGTCGTTCCCGTTTCCTCCGTAAAGAAAATCATCGCCCCAACCACCGAAGATATCGTCGTCACCTTTTCCTCCGTAGATATAGTCATTGTGATATCCTCCAGTAATAACATCGTTGCCGTCTGCGCCTATTATGATGTCATCACCTTCCATGCCTACAAGAGTGTCGTCACCATTTCCTCCGTCAATATAATCATTGCCTTCCCACCCTAGAATTTCATCATCCCCATCTAACCCTAGAAGGGTGTCATCTCCAGCATACCCATCTATTCGGTCTCTTAAACTTGTTCCTTCAATATAGTCATCTCCTGTTGTACCGTTAATTTGATTGACATACGTCATAATATTTTCTCCACATTTTATATATTTGAATTACCTATTGGTATGTCAAATATTGTAGGCGGGCAATTTAAATTATATCTTTTATCAACAGGTTATACATAAAGGGGGATAAGGAGGCGGTGTTTTAAGCGGTGTATGATAATAAAAATACATCAGAAACGCCCAACTTTGTGATGCTGTCACGTGAATACTCTTGAAGATCAAAATCGATAACGGCAATAACGCCCCACATCGGTTGAAGACAAACAAGAATTTAGGAGTACACAGCATATGGCGACGGTATCAGAAATATCAACCAGTCCAAATCTCTTTGCAGATACAGGGCAACGTGTTGTGACAACAAACAGTGGCTTTACTGATGATGTGCAGACAGACCAAGAAAAAGGTGAAGAGCTTCAGGCGCAGTTCTTGCAAATTCTTTTGACACAGCTTCAAAATCAAAATCCACTCGATCCCGTGGATACATCAGAATACACCGCCCAACTCGTACAATATTCAGCGCTTGAACAGCAAATTGACACGAATGTCCGCTTGGGAAGTATCCTTGAGACATTACAGATTACCAGCTCGTTTAGTGCTTTCTCATATATTGGAAATGACGTTGAAATTGCAACAAATCAAACGGCGCTTCAAGATGGCGTTGCTGATTGGTCCTATTCTTTGGCAGGAGATGCTGATGGG
>JAESUK010000099.1 GCA_016763095.1 Alphaproteobacteria bacterium | reverse complement strand
GAAACCGTTGACGCAGATGGAAAACGCTCGTTTGTACTAACCCTATCTACACGTGAACAACATATCCGCAGAGAGAAAGCGACATCAAACATTTGTACCAATCAGGGGCTATGCGCGTTGGCTTTCACTATTCACTTAGCATTACTTGGTGAGGATGGACTTAAAAGTCTAGCAAAAATCAATCATGAACGTGCTTGTACCCTTGCAGATGCGCTCTCGGATATAGACGGTATAAAAATTCTGAACGATGCGTTTTTTAATGAGTTTGTGATTGAATTACCTACGGCTTCAAAGGATATAATTAAGAAATTAACAGACAAAAATATTATTGCGGGCTATGCCCTCAATAATAATAAGCTTCTTGTAACAGCGACTGAAATGACCACAGATGAAGATATATCAATATTTTGCAAAGAGTTGAAAAATTTATAATGATTCAAAGAGACTTCTACCTCGACACCCCCGATGGTAAAAAAATATTTTGCGCAATTGATAGCGCGTCGGAAGAGACCTCCCCAAAGGCTTTGGTTCTATCGCATGGCTTAACAGGTCATCCAATGGAACACATGCATATGGAAGCACGCAGTTATTTCGTAGATCGCGGATATGATGTTTATCGTTTTGCCTATTACTGGGATGGAGACGACACTCGGAAATTAGATGAATGTACGGTGGCTTCTCAAGCGCACGACTTAACCCAAATTATAGATATGGTTAAGCCTCAACACGACAAAGTTTTTTGTGCGGGTCACAGCTATGGCGGATTAACATTACTCCACGCAAATCCAGATATAGCAGCGCTTAGCTTCTGGGATGCTTCCTATGTTCCTACATGGTTTGAAGATGAAGCGGTACCATTAAAAGATACGCCGTACTTTACACTCTCTTGGGGAAGCCGACATTTGATTAACCCCAAAATGGTTGCAGAAGCAAAGGCATTGGATGAAGCCGCATGCAAGAGCCTTGCAAATGCAATCTCTGCCCCTGCACAAATCGTCATCGCGCCTGAAACAAACAGAACTCCATGGAGAAAAGAGCTTTATAACCACATAAACTCACCCAAGGAATATTCAGAAATTGCAGGGGCTGATCATTGTTTTACCAATGGTGACACGCTTAATGCCCTCCTCAAAGAAACACATGAGTGGTTTGAGAAATTCTAATGTCCTTTGATCCCATACATATCCTTATTATTGTTGCTGGGGCACTAGGTTTTTACGCTTTTCAAGTTAAAGGACGCAGGAAAATGCTGTCTTGTAAGTGTGGCGCAGACAGCATATATGCGCTTTATTTATTCGGTCTTGGGGGCACAACAGGGGCAATGGGGGCGTGTATCGCAGCATTTGGTGGCGCGATCCAAGTCGTCACCCCACCACATATGATGAAGAAAACACTTCCCTATCGTTTTGTTATTGCCTGCGCACTCAGCGTTGCAGGGGCTTATTTCCTAAGCCGTAACATGACCGATGTATACCCCTTTATTGGCGTGATTATTTCTCGATTTGTGGAGCTTTTTCACTCTACTCTAATTTTACGGCTTGGCTTTTTCTGTGCCTCTGTTCCATGGCTTGTTTATAACTACTCAAACGGGTTTTACCTTGCCATGGTCGCGGGATTACTTATGATGGCGGGCATGTTACTAGGTATGTTTAAGAACGAACGGCGTCTTCCGAAAGACCCCGTTCCATAAGGATTAATTGGAGATACAAAAATGATTTTAACAATGCTGAAATCGAAAATTCACAGAGCAACAGTTACACAATGTGATCTTAACTACGAAGGCTCTATTACCATTGATACAGACCTCCTTGAGCACGCAGGGATTCTTCCCTATGAGCAGGTTGATGTTCTTAACATCAACACAGGAGCACGCTTTACCACATATGCGATTGAGGGTGAGCGCGGATCAGGAACTATTGGTATTAACGGGGCAGCCGCACGCTTGGCGCAAAAAGATGATTTGGTCATTATATGTGCCTATGTTCGCATGGAAGAAGCAGAAGCGAAAAGCTTCACCCCAAACGTTGTCCTTATGAATGAAAATAACAAACCAAAATTGCAGAAAGTCGCTTAAATGACACAAGATCTTGCCATAGAAGAAACACGTGCGCTCCATCAACATGAACCGTTGCTTTGGGAAAAAGAGCAAGCAGATGCATCGGGTACGGACTGGCAAACCCCGCCGAACTTTCAAAACCGTACAGGATTAAGTGAGCGTGGCAATATTGGTCTGCCTCAAGTCAAAGAACCAGAGGTTATGCGCCATTTTGTTAGGCTTTCTTCTTGGAACTATTCCATTGATAATGGCTTTTTTCCTCTTGGGTCATGCACGATGAAGCACAACCCTCGCGTGAATGAAAAATTGGCGCGATTGGCAGGGTTTGCAAATATTCACCCCCTCCAACCCGTTGAAACTGTTCAAGGTGCTTTGGGTGTTATGCATGAACTTCAAGAGTGGATAGCAGAACTCACTGGCTTGCCAAGCGTTTGCCTTACACCGTCAGCTGGGGCACATGGGGAATTGGCAGGAATCATGACCATTCGCCGTGCCCATGATTTAAACGGACAAAACCAACGTAAAATTATTCTTGTTCCAGATAGTGCCCACGGAACAAACCCTGCGACAGCCGTTATGTGCGGGTATACAACGCGGACTATCAACACAAAAGAAACAGGACGCGTCAGTGTTACGGCCTTTAAAGAAGCACTTACTAAAACATCCGAAGATGGCTCAGATATAGCAGGCATGATGGTAACAAACCCAAATACATGCGGGCTTTTTGAAACAGATATCATGCCTATCGTTGATCTATTGCATGATGCGGGTGGGTATTTTTACTGTGATGGTGCAAATTTCAATGCGCTTGTTGGGAAAATCCGCCCTGGTGATTTTGGTGTTGATGTTATGCATCTCAATTTGCACAAGACATTTTCTACGCCACATGGTGGCGGTGGCCCTGGATCAGGACCAATTTGTGTTGCTGAATGCCTTGCGCCATATATCCCTCGCCCACTTGTGATTAAAGAGGGTGAGCAATATCGATTAGAGGAAGATGGTGAACGTCAAACATCATTAGGGCGCTTGAAAGGCTTTCAAGGTCAATTTGGTATGTTTGTGAGAGCGCTGTCTTATATGCTTTCACACGGAAATGATGGGTTAAAACAAGTTTCTGAGGATGCTGTATTGAGTGCCAATTACATTCTTAGTCAGCTTAAAAATGATTATCACGTGCCTTTT
>JAESUK010000013.1 GCA_016763095.1 Alphaproteobacteria bacterium | reverse complement strand
TTGGCAAACTATTTTTGTTATTTGGCGTTTATGCAGGGGCATGTGCGATACAGACAGTTTTTTCATCATCAATGAGCCATCAAATATTGATAGGAATAGTTAATGTCGTAATTGTTTTTGTATTGATGGTTTGTTTGAATCTTATGCCATTCACGTCAGGTTATAGGAGAACATATGTTTCAAACCTCTAATCTGCTTGGAAATGAAAAAATATTTCATGTGTCAGCGGCGCTGTTGCTCTGTACGTTTGTTTCACTCGCTTGGTTGGTTATACCGCATCCTATAATTCCGATTGTAGTAGCCGTGCTACCGATTGCTGTGTTGGTTGTTTTGAAGTATCCGAGCTTGATGGCATTGCTTTTTTTATCCTTTTCGTTCTTCCGCATTCATGAGGTGTTTCCCGTATTGATGCCTTTGAAGTTACCGCTGTTATTGGCGCTAGGAACTTTAGTGTCTCTAGGCTGGAATTTATATGTGCGGAAACTTTATGTTTTCATGACCAGAGAACATAAAGTATTTTTGATATTTTTAGGGGTGATTACGGTCGGGTTAATCTTTGCCACAAATCGATCTGTATCTATTGAAAGCTATACAGACACATTTATCAAAATTGCCATTATGGTGTTTGCTCTATCATGGATGCTTATTACCGAGAAGGCATATAAGCTTTTGAATATAATGGTTCTAGGGTGTGGGCTACTTGTCTCTATCAAGGCACTTTATAATAAGGCACATGGGCTAGAAATTCTTGAGGGAACACGCGTGACAATCGGAAACAGCTTTGGGTCTATTCTGGGAGACCCTAATGACCTTTCCTTAGTATTGTTATTTCCTGCAAGCTTTGCATTAGCACAAGTCTTTACACCAAGAACACACTGGACATTACGTATGGTTGGGGTGGTGATTTTTGGGCTGATTGTAATGGCCGTTCTTGCCACACAAAGCCGCGGTGGAATGCTTGGTATTTTGGCAGTGATGACTGTGTTTGGAAGCCAAATTATCCGCTCTAAAGTCGTTTTGGGGCTGTTAGGTGTTGTAGCACTACTAGGTTTATTCGCGGTTTCAGGTGTTGCTGATAGACAATCAGGCGGGGGTCATGAAGTTGGAATAGATGAATCCTCAATGGGGCGGTTATATGCTTGGGCGGCGGCTGGTCGCATGGCCGTTCATAATCCTCTCACTGGTGTGGGGATAGATAACTTCTATCAGAACTACTTTGATTATTCTGATTTCTGGGATGGAAAAAATCATGCCGTTCACAGTACATGGTTTGGCGTATTGGCAGAGGCTGGGATATTGGGGTTTTTGGTGTTTATGACGCTTGTTTTTATGACTGGGGGTAAAGCATATAAAAATTTCATTATTTTGAAAAACGATCCAAACGCGCCACCTGTAGTGCATGCAACATCGTGGGCGTTACTTTCCGGCTTAGCTGGATTTTGTGTTTCAGGAACTTTTTTGACGATGGGGTTTCACTGGCCGTTTTATATCATGTTGGCCGTGACATTGGGGCTTCATAAATACGTATCCTCAAACTGTCTCTCAAAATGAAAATAAACATAAGATGTTGTTTTATAAGCCATTGAAATACATCAAATATATGTTGGCACGTTTTATGCTTTTCTTTTCTCTAAATAAACAAAAATATAGTGTGAGAGGATATAAATATGTGCGGTATTGTCGGAGCAATTAATGGAGGTAAAGTAGCCAGTGACCTACTTACTGGTTTAAGACGATTGGAATATCGAGGGTATGACTCAGCAGGGTTGGCCGTTTTGCAAAATGATGATTTTCATCTCCACAAAGCGCAAGGTGAGCTCAAGAATCTGGAAAAACTGATGAAGACTGATCCTATTGATGGACGTGTTGGAATATCACACACACGTTGGGCAACACATGGAGAACCTAGCGAATTAAATGCCCATCCACATACCGTCAAAAATATCTGCGTTGTCCATAATGGTATTATAGAGAACTATCAGGATTTGAGAGATAAGCTAATATCTGAAGGGCATGAATTCTTGAGCCAGACAGATACAGAAGTCATTCCACACTTAATCGTGAAATACCAACACCAGGGCATGAGTGTTGAGGTCGCTATTCAAAGGGCAATACAGGATCTGGAAGGGGCCTATGCCATATGTGTGATGGATAAATATGCCCCAGACATGCTTTTTGCTGCCCGACACGGTTCACCGCTTGTTCTGGGATATGGTGAAGATACGCACTATGTTGCTTCCGATGCTATGGCCTTAGCTCCGATCACACAAAAAGTTTCATATTTGGAGGATGATGACTTTGTGGCGCTGAATCAACATCATGTGGAAATATATAATGGCAATGGAACGCATGTTCAAAGAGCCATCTCTGTCTCCAATATTAAAGAGGATGACGTTGGTACAAACGGGTATGAGCATTTCATGCAAAAAGAAATTTTTGAACAACCCGATATTATTCAAAATCTATTTTTTAAATATTTTAACAGGCGGACGCTTGGTTTTAGAAGAGAGCAAATTAATATTAATTTTTCTGATCTGAAAAAAATGACAATCGTTGCGTGCGGAACGTCGTACTACGCGGCACAAACAGCCAAATACTGGTTTGAAAAATATGCACATCTTCCTGTTGAAGTTGATATTGCCTCTGAATTTCGCTATCGAGAAAGTCCTATGGCGAAAGACGGTGTAGCATTGTTTATCTCACAGTCAGGAGAAACTGCAGACACAATCGCTGCAATGAAATATGCTAAAAGTTGGAATCAAAAAACAATCGGGATCGTTAACTCTGAACGGAGCACGATTGCCAGAGAGTGTGATTTAGACTTGATGATTGAGGCTGGCCCAGAAATTGGAGTTGCTTCAACGAAAGCTTTTACAGCACAGCTTATGACACTGGCATGTATGGCAATGAAGGCAGGAATTGATCGCGGCGCGTTGCTTTCTGATGATGCCATCAAGATGGCACAGCAACTGTCAGAATTGCCAGAGAAAATGAGAGAGGTGCTCGACGACAAGGAAATATATGATGATCTGGCAGAACTCATAAAAGACCATAGCACCGCGATATTTGTCGGGCGAGGATTAGGTTTTCCACTGGCAATGGAAGGTGCACTAAAGCTTAAAGAAATATCCTATATTCATGCAGAAGGGTTTGGTGCGGGGGAGTTAAAGCACGGTCCTATCGCTCTTATAGAACAAGGGACACCTGTTATTGCGATTACTCCTGATGACGCTCTACTTGAAAAAAACATATCAAACATTAGAGAAGTGCAAGCAAGGGGAGCAAATGTTATTCCCGTCGGAGATTGTTCCAGTATTAAAGATATTGGTGTGTCCCCAAAGCAAGCGGTAAAAATGCCGTCTTCTACGGGAATTACAATGCCAATTTTATATGCTTTGCCGATGCAGCTTCTCGCATATGCAACAACATGTGCCAAAGGTTTAAATGTGGACAAACCACGTAATTTGGCAAAATCAGTAACGGTAGAATAGGAGAAAAAGGATGCGCTTAAAAATGATCGTGAAGCAATCAGAACACCCTAGTTTAAAGTTATTAAAGAAAGTATATAGGTCGTTTAATGTCCTTTCCGTGCCGCGTATATGGGGCGTTCATTACGTGCTGTATGGATTTCATAAAACACTGACAGGTTGGAAAGAGTGGTGCATGAGAGCGTGTTATTGGACACCGCTTTTCCAGTCTCAATTAGTAAAGCCCGCGAAGAGGCTATTTCTTTATACGGGAATGCCTCAAATTCTTGGGACATTAAAAATATCAGTTGGGTCTGATTGCCGAATATCTGGGCAAACAACCTTTACGGCGCGTGCTCACGGGGATGAACCAAAAGAACTCAAAATAGGAAATAATGTTGGAATTGGATGGCAAACAACAATCGCTGTCGGACGAAAAATAACGCTCGGGGATAATGTACGTATCGCAGGACGAAGCTTTTTAGCTGGTTATCCAGGGCATCCGATTAATCCAAAAAAAAGGGCACAGGGATGTCCCGATACCACCGATCAAGTGGCAGATATCACACTAGAAGATAATGTTTGGCTTGGGACAGGTGTGTTTGTCATGGCAGGGGTAACCATTGGTCATGGAAGTGTGATTGCCGCGGGAGCCGTTGTCACAAAAGATATTCCACCGATGGTCATTGCGGGAGGAACGCCAGCCCAAATAATTCGTGTTATAAAAAAAGGAGAATGAGGATGCCTTATTCTTTTACGGTCTTTGGCGAAGATTGGGGCAGACACCCTAGCTCCACGCAACATATCTTCAAACATATGGTAAGAGATAATGATATTCACTGGATTAATTCTATCGGTATGAGATCTCCGAAATTATGTGTGAAAGATATAAGTCGTATATTTGAAAAAGGAAGATCATACCTCAAGAAGAATAACGTGAAGGTTGTTACGGGAACGGAACCAAAGGTGTATCAGCCAAGACTCCTTCCGTTTCATGGTTCAAAAATTGTGCAATATTTAAATAAGAAACTGTTTAAACCGCAGTCTACATCAGTTCTTTGGACATCACTCCCGACATCGGTTTATCTCCACGAGAACCTCAGACCGTCTTGTACTGTCTATTATTGTTGCGATGACTTTGATGCATTGGAGGGGGTTGATCATAAAATGGTTGCAACCCACGAGAAGACGCTCGCAAAACAAGCGGATATTATTTTCACAATCAATAAAGATCTAGCGAAGAAGTTCCCTTCTCATAAAACACACATCCTCGATCATGGCGTTGATTATGAGCTATTTTCAACACCACAAGACCGTCCTAAAGATCTTCCTCATAGAAAGAAAATTGCAGGATTCTATGGATCGATTCAGTCTTGGCTTGATTTGGGTTTGATAGAAAGTCTGGCAAAAGAACTAAGTGACTGGACTTTTGTGTTTATTGGTACTGTTCATGTTGATGTGAGGGCATTGAAAACATACCCTAATATCTATTTCCTTGGTCCTAAAAAGCACCATGAACTTCCTGCGTATGTGCAACACTGGAATGTCTCTCTATTGCCTTTTAAAAACACAAAACAAATAAAGGCGTGCAATCCTTTAAAACTCAAAGAGTATATGACTGCGGGCGCGCCGATTGTTTCTACGCGTTTTCCTGCTGTAGAGATGTTTGAAGATTTGGTGCACGTTACCGACAAGAAAGGGTTTTCAAAAGCCATCAAAGAGGCTTTGAATGAAGAGAGCGGCCAAAAAATTATCCGTCAAACGATAATGAAACAGCATTCTTGGGAAGTCCGCGCTCAATATGTACAAGACATCATCAGTGCTCATCTTATGGCATAAGCGTTGCAATCTCCTCATGTAAGTAAAGAGAAACCCCTAGATTAACGGAAGGGTAGTGCAAAATGAAAATCAAATTGAGAAAACAGACAATATTAATGTGTCTCTGCGCGTTCCTGCTCAATGCATGTGCGATGATACAAGAAGATACACAAGCGCCTTTTGAGTTGCTGTCACCATCAGTGATGGCGATGATTCAGCAGGATGCAATGAATAGACCTGTGGTAAGTGATCATGGTGGAGAAACACTCATGAATCCAAATGCCATATCAATCAAAGCACTTTTACAGAATGCTCTAAATAATTCAGGAGGAGTAATAACGGAAATACGAACAGAAGATGTGAATACAGTGGTCATTCCAAAACCGACAAAGAAACCAAATATAAAGGCTGGATGAGTTGATGAGGCAGAAAATTCAAAAATACATCCTTGTTATATTGTCCACCATATGGCGGCGAAGATACTTGATTGCTGTTCCAATTATGTTGATGCCACTTGTTGGTATAACGGTGGGGGTAATGACACCCCAAAAATATGAAACAGAAACAACAATTCTTATTCAAGAAGCCTCTCGGCATAACCCGCTTTTGAAAGATTTTGTGGTATCAACAAATTTGGGAGAGCGAATGGATGCACTTAATGCTCTGCTTCATAGTCGTCATATTTTGATGGAAGTGGCCTTTAAAATGGAAATGTTTAAAGAGGATGATTCACCAGAGAAAAAAGCCCTTGTGATTAATAACCTGTCTAATTCACTCTCTGCAAAACTTGTTGGGGAGGAAATCGTAGAGATTAAATATAGCGCGCGGGAAACAAAGGATATGGTTGAAGTCTTAAGTCTTGTGTCTGTGCGCTTTGTTGAAAAGATCGTTGCGCCACAAAGGTCATCAGTTTTTCAGTCACAGGATTTTTTGCAAAAAGAAATGGGTAAACGTCGTATAGCGCTATCTGAATCAGAAAATAAATTGGCAGAATACAAATCAGAGCATGCCAGTGAACTGCCTGTGCTTCATACGCGGAATGTCATGCGTCTTGCAAAAATTAAAGATGAACTCGCAAAGCGTAAAACGCGATTAGAAGGCGCGTTAGCAGAAAGGAAATCACTTAAAAAACGTCTGATCGAAACAAACCCTGTTATTGGTCATATTGAGTCAAAAATCGTTAGCTTGACTGGAGAATTAGCTGTTTTAAATGCTAAATACACCGCCCAACATTCACAGGTGAGGGCTGCGCAGAGAACGCTTGATACGTTGCGTGTGGAACGAAATAAGATAATGGCGGAAAGCCAAAATATTAGTGAGGAAGATATTGAAAAACTATGGCATCGGATTTCTAGCATGGAGTTTGATAATAAATCACCGATACCAATTCTCGTTGATCAGATGAAGTCATTTCAATCATTGAACAGAGAAACAGAGGCTCTGCAAGATGAAGTGAGCTTTCTTGAAAAGGAATATACTGGACTTGAAATAACCGTAAGAGGGTATGGAGAGCATGACAAAGTAATTACTGAGTTGACGCGGGAAATTGAAATAAATCAAAAAATATACAGTGATTTAGCTGAACGTTACCAAATGGCACAGGTGACAGGGGCTCTTGGAAAGTTTGAGGAAACAGAGCGTATCAAAATGATTGACCCACCGTTTACACCCACCACGCCATCGAACTTGCCTTTACCAATTTATTTCTTAATCGGAGTGGTTACAGGAGTTTTTATTGGTACAGGGTTAGCAATGTTTGCAGAGATTTTAGACACACGAATTTATACGAAAGATAGATTGGAAGAGATACAAGATGTTCATGTGCTTGCAAGGATTCCTGCGGTTACGGCGAAGGGGTATATGCCAGATGGAACATTCGATTTATATGCCAACAATAATAAAAAAATAAAAGGGGAAGAAAGATATGAAGAAGGATAGAAAAGTAATTGTTCATGTCGTTCAGCACTTATGTCCCGGGGGGATAGAAGTATTGGCGTTAAACATGCATAAACACTCAAAAGCACAAACATTTATTGTTTCCTTAGAAGGTACAAAGAAAAAAGCAATTCGGGAATGGCCTGCTTTGGAAGTTTACAAAGACAACATCCTTTTTATGAATAAAAAGTCAGGAATATCGTTAAAGACGATCTTAAAGCTTTGTGTACTTCTGAGACGACTAAAAGCTGATGTTGTGCATACTCATCATATAGGACCATTGCTTTATGGCGGGGTGGCGGCCAAATTAACATCCATAAAAATATTGGTGCAT
>JAESUK010000098.1 GCA_016763095.1 Alphaproteobacteria bacterium | reverse complement strand
GTGACATTGACGCGTTTAAAGCGATCTTTGATAAAGTTGAAGCTGCTCTAAAAGCAAACGAGAAAAAAGCTGCTTAATTAGACTTTAAAATTAGAATTCTTAAAAAACCTCCCTCTTTATGTAGATGGGAGGTTTTTTTATACAAGACATGACCACACCACACAAACAAAAGGCAGGAACAATACGCTCCTGCCTTTCTTACATTTCAACGAAGAGATTTAAGCTGCTCTTTGTGTTCTCTGTTGATTTGCAGTGGAACGTTGAGCTTGCTCTTTTTTCGCATTCTCACGCG
This sequence comes from Alphaproteobacteria bacterium, assembly GCA_016763095.1. GTDB lineage: Bacteria > Pseudomonadota > Alphaproteobacteria > Micavibrionales > Micavibrionaceae > UBA1850. Next base: position 3,426 of record JAESUK010000098.1, on the reverse strand, counting down.
CTTCTTGTGTAGCCTGTGCAACTTCTGGTAACTGCTCTTGAATCTGAGCGGCTACGTTTTGAGCATAACAAGCAATACTGTTTGCAGCCGCTGCGGCCGCTGCCTCAATCATTTGCTCTGCATTCAAACCTGCATTTTTAGCTTCCTGCACCTCTTCTGGTGTTGGATTACCTTGTGACTGCGCCACCTGAGTTGCGAATCTTGCAGCCGCCTGTGTTTTGGGATTTGAGGATTGCGCTTTAATGTTATCTTCAGCTTCTTGTGATGATGCTCCAGATTGTTGAGCTTGCTGAGCTGCTGCTTGTGCAGAGGCTTCAGACCCACTCTGACCTGCAACAGCGGCTGCTATTGCAGCACGTTGTTGCGCATCAAACGCCTTAGATTGTGCCAACGCCTGTTGAGCTTGTTGGGCCGGCATTTGCAGCCGCAGGAGCTTGTGCAGCTACTTGTTGTGGGGATTGTGATTTTGGTTGTTTATTAGCCATTAGATTGTTCCTTTTTAGTTGTGAAGTTATTTTATTACCAAGACGTTACGCCTCTCCCAAAACTAGGATAGAGAGGAATACTTATGTGTGAGCTTCATATTTTTGTTTTGTATATTCCTTTATACATTGCGCTCTTCGCCTCCCTCCTTTACCCTCAAAAATATGAGCGCGACTTTATTTGAAACAGCTGAAGACACGATCACCAAAGATGACACGCAACGTCCTTTGGCAGATCAGTTACGCCCAACCACCCTTGAAGAGGTTATAGGGCAAGACCATCTTATTGGTGATGATGCTCCATTACGGAAGATGATTGAGAGCGGAACGCTGTCTTCCATGATTTTGTGGGGACCACCGGGATGTGGAAAAACGACACTTGCGCGCATCTTGTCGAATCATACAGACCTTAAATTTGAACAACTCTCTGCGATATTCTCTGGGGTTGGCGATCTGAAGAAGCTTTTTGAGTCCGCGCGTATTCGTAAGCAAAATGGTAAAGGCACGTTGCTGTTTGTGGATGAGATACATCGCTTTAACAAATCTCAACAAGATGCCTTCTTACCTGTTGTCGAAGATGGCACCATCACCCTGATCGGCGCGACAACTGAGAACCCTTCTTTTGAGCTTAACGCCGCCATTCTTTCGCGTGCGCAAGTCTTCGTCCTAAAACGCCTTGATGACACGGCTCTTGAGGGGTTACTGACCCGTGCAGAAGAAAAATACGGGCGCGATCTTCCTGTGAATGATGAAGCTAGGCAATCCTTAAAAGCAATGGCAGATGGAGATGGACGATATTGTTTATCCCTTGCTGAACAAGTCTTCATACAAGCCACAGATGGTATGATATGGGGCAGAGAAGAGCTTTTCAAATCCGTGCAAAAACGTGCCCCCCTGTATGACAAGGGCGATGACAGCCACTATAATCTGATTTCCGCCCTTCATAAATCAATGCGCGGATCGGACGTTGAAGCCACGCTCTATTGGTTTTGGCGCATGCTTGATGGAGGAGAAGACCCGCTCTACCTTGCTCGCAGAATGGTGCGCATGGCGGTTGAAGATGTTGGACTTGCCGATCCGCAAGCCTTAACCGTGTGTATGAGCGCATGGGACGCGTATGAGCGTCTTGGATCACCCGAAGGTGAACTTGCCCTTACACAGGCGATGATCTACCTCGCAACGGCCCCTAAGTCGAATGCGGCATATAAAGCGGCAAAGCTCGCCATGGTAAAAGCAAAAGAAACTGGCTCTCTTATGCCACCCAAGCATATTCTTAATGCACCGACACAGTTGATGAAAGATCAGGGCTATAACGACGGTTATATCTATGACCCCGACACAGAAGATGGCTTTTCGGGGCAGGACTATTTCCCAGAGGAGATGGAACGCACCAACATGTATCAGCCTGTTGAACGCGGTTTTGAACGGGATATCAAGAAACGTTTGGACTATTGGGACAAGCTACGGAAGAAGAAACAATCATGAATACATTTATAGCCGTTGCCTGCGGAGGTGCGTTTGGTGCGATGAGCCGTTATGGCTTAAACACCATAATGACGCAAAAGATAGCATCCACATTCCCCTTTGGGACCTTTACTATCAATATTTTAGGCTCTCTTGTCATGGGGATATGCTTTGCATTGATCACAACGCTATGGGATGGCTCACAAGCATTAAAGGCGTTTTTGATTGTCGGATTCTTTGGATCATTTACAACATTCTCTACTTTTTCTTTAGATACAGTACAGTTAATAGAGCGCCAGTCTTACGGGGAAGCGTTCTTTTATATGTTTGGTACTGTACTTTTCTCCGTGGGTGGGCTATTCCTTGGCCTGATTTTAACAAGACAAATGATTGCATGAGCATAGTATGGGTAAAGTACGACACGTAGAGGTAAAGCCAGATGAAGACGGACAACGTCTAGATCGTTGGCTCAAAAAACAACTTCCAAAGACACCATTTGGGTTGTTACAAAAACTTATCCGTACAGGGCAGCTTCGCATTAATGGCGGGCGTGCCAAGAAAGACACGAAGCTTGAAGTTGGTCAAACTGTGCGTATCCCGCCTGTTGAGGTTCATGACATCGCATCCTACAAAATTCGTAAGGGTGATAAAGAGCTTATGGAATCCCTTATAGTTTATGATGATGGCGACCTTATTGTTATTAACAAGCCCTACGGCATTCCGTCACAGGGCGGATCAGATATTGATGTGCATATAGATGGCATGTTGGGTGTGTTTGAAAATCGCCGTGGCGTGCGCCCTAAACTGCTTCACCGCTTGGACAAAAACACATCGGGTCTTTTGATGTGTGCGCGTGAACTTAAAACTGTGCAAAATATGGGCCGTGTCCTTAAAGACAAGAATATCCGTAAATATTACTGGGGCTTTGTAAATGGTATTCCTGACAGTAATGAGGGAACAATTTATGGTGGAATTGCAAAAGGGAAAGGGCGCGATAGAGAGCGCATGATCCTTGATGACGAAGAAGGTCTACGCGCACACACTGAATTTTCTGTCATTGATAATGTCGGCGAAGATGTTTCCTTTATGGCGTTTTGGCCCCGTTCTGGACGAACACACCAAATTCGTGTTCACGCGGCAGATGCTTTGAACTGCCCTATTCTTGGTGATCACAAATATGGCGGACGCGAAGTTGAAGGCTTCAACCTTAGCGATCGCTTACATCTACAAGCGTATAGAATTTCGTTTCCTAATCCGAACAAGAAAAATCATATCCTTGATATTTCTATTCCAATCGCAGAAGATTTGAAAAAAACATGTCAGGCGCTCGGTTTCCACCCTGATAAAGAATTTGATCCATTTGCAGATATAGAGATTTAAAATATATGGTTTTATTCAACGACACACTCCCACCAAAGCCTAAGACATTTTTCGGTAAGTGTGTCACGTGGGCTATTCGGATTATCTTATTTTTTATTGC
>JAESUK010000097.1 GCA_016763095.1 Alphaproteobacteria bacterium | reverse complement strand
TTTTTTCACTCCCCCTTAAAAGCCACGACAAGCCGGCGTTCTTCGAAAAGCCAAACCCCGTCATCACCTTTTATGACCACATCAATGGAATCACCGATAATAAAATTTTGCGGCACAATGGGCATTTCACCCGTCGCCATATAGGTCTGCACCCCTGTCATTACCCTAACCTTCCCATGATCTAAATTTTCCACCCGAAGATTGCTCCACGAATGTCGTGAAACTCTATTTTTATCTTTTTGTCTCTCTTCAAACTGATGTGAGATTTCATCTTTACCCGTTAAAGTAAACATCGGCGTAATAATCTTACCCTGTTCTATAAAGAGGTCAGTAACTTTATCAGCCTCTCCATGATCGACCAGCCAACAAAAATCACTCAACAATTTCTCTATCGCGCAACGATCCTCTAAGGGGATAGTTTCCATTATTTCATCTCCTCTTCCCCCCATAGGAGGGCCAATTGTAAATCGCAATTTTGAATATAAAAATACTATATATTGAATATTGTCGACCAAAAACAAGTTATATTTATCTCACCTATATAAATTTGTCAAATAAAATCTTATCTTACATTGTGATTTTCAGGCCTATAGCCAGCCGTTAATATATTGAATATTGTTGACTAAACTTTGTTGACTAAACATTGCTTCCCGTCAGGGCCGATGCCCCTAAATAGTCGTATTTAATATTGGATAATTTACAGTATCTATCGATTGAATATTTTGTTTCGGGACCACGACCCTAAACAAGATTGGACTTGGTTTAATGACGGCTCATGCATCCAGTTGAAGCCATGTTACAGACGCCATCTTTCGGGAGCGCCCGGCATAAAGGCCCCGAGATCCTTGCCTGCCTCATCTTCAAGCAAGCTATTCAGTTTCTGATTAAGGCGCAAAATAAGTTCCTTGTTGCCCGGTTCACCTGCAATATTATTCATTTCCTGCAGGTCTTTGGCCGTGTCGTAAAGTTCAAGGTCATTATATTTCACGAGGGTCTCCCAGTTTTCGGGTACGTGATGCTGATCGGGGCGGAAATAGCGCCCGAATTTATAGCGCCCATCAAAGACACCGCGCATGAAGGAACGGTTTCCAAAAGTGATGAAGTCTTCGGGAAAGCGGAAGGGGTCCACTTTTTCTCCCCGGTCGCGGGCATATAGCGTATCGATGATATACTTTTTATTAACCGGGTTGCAGCAATGGACAATATTGGACATGAAAACTGTTGCGTCCCGGGGGCCGGACCGATCGGACATACCCGCGAGAAGGTCGTATCCTTTAAGCGCGGGATACTGAGACCTCCGCGCGTCTTCGTCCATGCCAGCCGCCGACAGAAGGGTCGGCACCAGATCTAGGCTGCAGGCCAGCCGGTCCGTATTTCCCCCCGCAGCTAGGTCGGGGTGACGGATCAGGAGGGGCACCCGGAAATTTTCCTTATACAGGAACGGTCCCTTGCCGCGCAGCCCATGTGCTCCGGCCATTTCCCCATGATCGGAAGTAAAGACGACAATCGTATTCTCCGACTGGCCGCTTTTTTCAAGGCTATCAAGAATGGTGCCGATATGCCGGTCCACATCACGCAGGCAGTTGAAATAATAATTCTGATAGCGTTGCCAGGCGGCGGTGTCTTCGCGTGGAATGGACCCAAAGAAATAGGCGGCGTCCTCAACAAAAAGGCGGTGAGCGTCGACCGGCCGCTTATCTGCCCCGGGGAAACTTTCAGGCAGACCATAGCCCAGATCTGTCTGGTAAAGGTCTGCCGCGGGAAGACCGGCCAGGTCTGAAGCAAAATGCGGGTGAAGAGTGTCAGCCTGTGTCCCTGTGGCGTTGAAATGGCGAATATCATGAGGATTGATCAGGTTCACAGCCAGGTACCAGGGTTTGTCGCCGTCTGTGCTTGTTTGTCGCTTGAACCATTCAGCACTGCGTCGAGCGACGGCGGCATCATGCATGGCCCCTTCCCATGCGGCCCCATCGGTATCGCCCTCAGGGATTGGCGGAATATATTCTTCAAAACCGAAAGGCTTAAGGGCGAAACACAAGTTGTCGCGTTCTTTTGCGCCGAATTTATGCAGATGCCATTTACCAATATAGGCCGTATGGTACCCCTGCGTCTTCAATAGGTTGCCGATGGTCGGCGTAAGGACAGGGTCGAGGTCCTGTCGTCCCGGCGCCATACCAGGATTGTCAAAAACCCGGGTTTTCTGGATATGCTGGCCAGTGTAAATCACCGACCTGGACGGCCCGCAGGCGATGGCGTTGACATGATACTGATTAAAAGACAAGGCGGTTTCGGCAAAATTCCTACGCTGGGGCAGGTCAAGGCCGGCCGGCAGGTCAGCCCAAGACCGTTCCTGGTCCATCAGTATGAACAGGATATTGGGGCGTCTTTTATGGATAATGGCGGGAGCCTTGCCGCCAGCCCATAATGAGGGAGGGGTCCACATTCCCGACCAGACCCCGGCGATTGCAGAAAGGCTGTTCTTTAAAAATTTTTTACGATTCATCAAGTGCATTTATCTGTTCCGTTAATCAAAGGACCCCGCCTTGTCCAGAAAAACCTTTCTTAGGCAGGGCCCTATTAGCATACTACTGATACTCTATTTACGTATGCTATTCTCCAAAACGCCATTTTATGGTCAGCCCATATGTGCGCGGATCGGCCACAAGACCCAGTCGAGCGATCTGGTCATTAAGGTCAGGCACCGGGCCACCACCGCGATAATATTCCTCATCGGTAATGTTTTTCACCCAAAGTCCCGCTTCCCAGCTTTCATCGGCGGAGACCCAGGTAATCCGGGCATTGACCACATCATAGGAATTTGACCACAGTGTGTTGAATTCCGTAATTGTGTTACTGACCCCAACCAGGTCGGCCTGAAAGTTCACGGTGCTGCCATTATCCAGCGGCTGGGCATAAAGGACACGCAGGTTATAAGAATATTTAGGTGTCAGTCCGATCCGGTCGCCTGATTTATCCACAAGGCGGAAAGGAGGTCCCCCCACGATAGTAGGGTCAAACACTTTAATAAAATAATCGCTATATTCCGTATCCATCAGGGAAAGCCCCCCGCTGATGGTCAGGTTTTCCAGCGGACGGACATCAATTTCCACTTCAAGCCCCTGAACTCGGGCGTCGGCCGCGTTGGAGGTAATAGGCAGGCCAGTTTCACTGAACCCCTGTTGTTGCAGATCTTTAAAGTCGGCGTAGAAGGCGGAGATGTTTGTCTGCAATTTACCGTCAAAAAAGCGGGCCTTGACGCCAATTTCATAATTGACCACCCGTTCATGCTTGAAAGGCGCTAAATTCGGGCCACCAGACTGGCCGTCGAAACCACCACTTTTGAAACCATGGGAATAAATGGCATAGGCGAAGATATCTTCGTCAAGCTGCGCTTCAAGGCCGACATGAGGGGTGACCCTACCCCAAGACTCCGCCACCTGAGTTGAGAAGGGCCCGTTTGGCAGGAACAATGAATAGGGATTGCCCCCCGCCGTCAGGGGAACAGCATTTGTATCAACCGTAAAGTCCTTTTTTTCATATGTGTAGCGCAGGCCACCGGTGATGCTGAACATTTCGGTCAAGGCATAGCTGGCCTGCCCGAAAACCGCCAGAGCATCGGTAGTGATGGCCGTATCCCATGTGCTGATTGACTGCTGGACTTCCGGCGAACCTGGACCCTGCAACCCGCCGGGGCCGAAGAAATTGGAATACCGCCCTTGCAGGCGCGTGCCTTCTTCATGGAACCAGTAAAGTCCGGCCGCCCAGGAGAGTTTCCCCCCCATGGTCAACGCCCCATCTTCGATCGATACAAAGCGGAATTCTTGGCTTAATGTCCATGTACTCTGTTCCGAGAAAGCTTCGCCGGAGCGTTCCGGCGCCCGGTCGTTATCTTCCGTATTATAGCTTTTTTCTTCCCGGAAGCCGGTAATGGAGGAAAAGTCCATCCCGTCAAAATGATAATCCACACGCAGGGAACTGCCGTAGGTTTCAATGCCCTGTTCCCCGTGGGTCCCCGCCCGTGAAGAACGGATATTCTCTTCCTG
>JAESUK010000096.1 GCA_016763095.1 Alphaproteobacteria bacterium | reverse complement strand
TGATCAAGACGCCATTGAATATATGTGCCGTGAAGCCGTACCTGCCATTGTTGAGCTTGAACATCAAGGCGTTCCATTTAGCCGTACGCCTGATGGGAAAATTTACCAACGTGCCTTTGGTGGCATGACCACAAATTACGGGGAAGGTACGGCACAACGTACATGTGCCGCGGCGGATCGTACAGGACATGCTATTTTGCATACTCTGTACCAACAAGCCCTAAAACATAAGGCTGAGTTCTTTATCGAGTATTTCGTGCTTGATCTAATTATGGGCGACGACGGGGAATGTCTCGGCGTGATGGCGTGGAACTTAGATGATGGTAAAATACATCGTTTCCGTGCGCACCAAACTGTCCTTGCCACAGGTGGGTATGGACGAACATATTTCTCATGTACCTCAGCACACACATGCACAGGGGACGGAAATGCGATGGTTTTACGCGCAGGGCTTCCTCTTCAAGATATGGAGTTTATTCAATTCCACCCAACAGGCGTTTACGGCGCAGGATGTTTGATCACCGAAGGCGTACGTGGTGAAGGCGGATTTCTTACAAATTCAGAAGGAGAACGCTTTATGGAGCGTTACGCGCCATCTGCAAAAGACCTTGCCTCTCGTGATGTTGTGTCTCGTGCTATGACGGTTGAAATTCGTGAAGGACGCGGTGTTGGTCCTGAAAAAGATCATATTTACCTCCATCTTGAACATCTTGATCCTGATATTATTCACTCAAGACTCCCAGGCATTGCAGAAACAGCCAAAGTATTCGCTGGAGTTGATGTTACAAAAGACCCTATTCCAGTCTTACCAACGGTGCATTACAATATGGGTGGTATTCCAACAAACTATAAAACTGAAGTTCTTAACCCAACCGCGAAAAACCCAGGTCGCGTTGTTGAAGGTTTAATGGCAATTGGGGAAGCTGCCTGTGTTTCTGTTCACGGAGCAAACCGCCTTGGATCAAATTCACTGCTTGATTTGGTTGTGTTTGGACGCGCCGCAGCGATCCGTGCGGGCGAGCTTATTAAACCGAACACACGCCATAAACCTTTTGGAAAAGATGATGGCACAAAGGCGCTTGAACGCCTCGACCATTACCGCCATGCAGATGGAAAAACAACAACGGCAGCACTTCGTGTGAAAATGCAAAAAACAATGCAAGAACACGCCGCAGTCTTTAGAACAAGTGAAACACTTAAAGACGGATGTATTGCGATCGACAAATGCTTTGGTGAAAAAGTGGATTTAGGTATTCAAGATCGCTCTATGATCTTCAATACAGATTTGCTTGAAACACTTGAGCTGGACAATTTGATGTCACAAGCGGTGGCTACGCTTCACTCTGCTGAAAACCGCAAGGAAAGTCGCGGGGCACATGCGCATGAAGACTATCCAGATCGTGATGATGTTGATTGGATGAAACACTCAACCATTAAGGTGGATGCCAAAGGTAAAATTAAAATTGGTTCTCGGCCTGTTATTCTGACGACATTAACGGATGAAGTTGAGGCCGTACCACCAAAGGCCCGCGTTTACTAAGTTACCGAGGAGACTTAATACCATGCTGAAATATCTTGTTTTTATTTCCCTGTTTGTACCCTTTGCAGCACAAGCACATTGTGAAATTCCTTGTGGAATTTATGATGATGCGAGAATGTTTGATGAGATAGAGCAACACATTACAACGATAGAGAAATCTATGAACTCTATCGTGAAGTCTAACAATACTCATGACATCACACGTTGGACCATTAACAAAGAAGAGCATGCACAAAAAATTCAAGACATCGCAAGCTCCTACTTTTTAACTCAACGTTTAAAAATAAACGCACCACAGTACATGCAACAATTGCTGCGCTTGCATTTGATCCTTACAACATCTATGAAAACCAAACAAACGACAAATTTGAGTAACGTGGAAGATTTACGTGCGAACGTTAAGGGTTTTGAAAAACTCTACTTTGTACCGCACGAACATAAAGAACCCTCCTCAGCTTCCAAAGCTAAAAAATGATAAAGAGATTTCATAAACCTCTCATTTGCCTTGGCATCATGCTTGCCGTTATCGCGTCGTATGAGGCGTTGCGACTATTATATCTACACATTGCCACACCTGAAACCTGCTCGACCCTCATGGGCGTTCCTGTGTGCTTTATTGACCTTATTTTATACGGAGTGATGACCTTTGCTTGGTTTGGGCATATTACCGAACGCAATACACGTACTTTATTTATAATAGGCTTCGTACCAGCGTTTCTGTTGAACGCATTAACATTAAATATTCAATGGGGGATTTACCTCATCATTCTAGGAGGCTTGTGGGGGATGACTCGCCAGTTCATCCCTTCTTCACGGTATGAAGGTTCTCTATAGCGTTACTTTATGTCTCTGTTAAATTTTCTCGTATAGATAATGGGCTCAACATCCAAATGCCTACATGCATTGAGTGCCGCTTCCTTCATCGGAGGGTATGTTAACACGGCATGGGCTGAGGAAAGAGGAATGAAGCTATAGCCTTCTGGAACCGTTATATCGGGGGATACGGGTATTACTATCTCGCCGTATGTATTTACACGGTCTGTCAGCGAAGGAAGATCAAAGTAGGGTTTATCATCAAGGTTAACTTGCACACCCAGAATAGTTTTTAAAAAACCACTCACCATCACTTTTCCTTCTGCTTCGTCTGAACATTCTCCCATAGATGTTAACAACGTATTGACCGTTTTATTCTCTCTAGAACACGCGCTATAAACGAGAATTTTGTGTTGACCATCATTATCTTCACAAATGATGGCACACATTATCGCATGCCTAGTCTGTTGGCTTTTTATACTAAATTCAGAACTTGTTGTCATACTTGTATCCTTTTACATAGCTTATATATAATGATTTAAATGACTTCATTAACCGTTACGGATAAGAAGTATTCCCGTTGGTGTACCTTTCCATTCAGGACGTTCTTCTTGTCCTAAATTTTTTACGTACATGCCGTCATCATCTCGTGTTGGATATTCATTGGCTGTCCAGAATTCATAAGACACGGCCTTTGGATCAAGCGCTTCGATTTGCTCTACATCATCAAGGGTTGGAATACGCCATTGAACACCAGTGTCAGACGCAATCTTCTGTGCCCCCGCCCAATCTTTTTGTAAGCCATCAAGTCTTAGCACATGAATCTCATGCCCTGTATTTGAAACACCGAGGGAAAGTTCTCTGCTTTCCTCTACACACACACTATTTGCTACTGCCATATTGTTACCTTCCCTTATTTATAAACGAGGTAAACACATTAAACGCCTACCCCAAAAGCTAGGACGTTCTTTCTAATATTTTATTATGAAAAATTCAAGAACTTATGACTCTACTCATACATTATTTAATCTTAGTTCTTAAAAGAGTTACCATATGGCGCTCTTCAATCTCGAACGGCTGCGTGAGATGTTTTTCTGCAATTTTGCGCATATCCTTTGCGCTGATGGGATGATCATAGGGCGGAGACAGCGCATCAAACGTATCGTGGATACCAATTTCCATCACACGCTCATCCGTAAGCGACTCAAATTGTTTGGCATGGCGGTAATTCAAAAAGGGAATGAAGAAGTGATTTACAGCCCGCCCTCCAGGAATTTTGCGGAAAAAGCCTGTGACCTTCATGGCTGTGGGCGCATAGCCTTTCACAAAATTATAGAGTTTTTCAGATTCAACTTTGCGAGTAAACGGAAGAAGCGCATATTTCCAACGAAACATTTGAATCCATGTCCGCGCATAAGAATGCACAAATACTGCGCCATCTGGTTTTACAAACTGTAAGATATGGTCAAGCGTTTCATGCGGGTTTGGAGTGTGTTGAAGTACACGGTGACAGAATACAATATCAAAACCGTGCTTTTTAAAGGGTAAGTCCAAAATGCTTCCCTGCACAATTTGGATATTTTCTTCATCATTTAAATTCTGTTTTGCGATATCTGAGCCAGCGATATCCACGGCAATAACCGTTGCGCCCCAGTTACGAAGAATTTCTGTGTCTGGTCCCGCGCCACAGCCACATTCAAGAACGGTTTTGCCCTTCCAAAACTCTTTTGGCCAGCCCGTGCGGTTTGAAATTGTTTGGTCGCGATCGGTTGTTCCATTTTTACTATCGAACTGAAGCACTGCGTGTTCCTCACGAAGTTTTGCAAAGTTTCCATCTGAATAGGATCCATCTGGTGAAAACCTTGGGACACCATTTCTCACAGGAATTTCCTTGCCTTTAAAACTCAGCATTGCGCCATCTTTTGAAAGATTTGCGTTTGGATCATCAAGGGTGGTGAGAAAATTTTTAAGCATAATAGATTACTACATTTGTAAGAATTTCGGCGAACGACGCCACAGTATAAACAATAACATAAGCCCGAACAAGCTTATGAACTGTCCTACATACTCTTGAACTAATTTTTCTCTTTGGACGCTCAGAATATAAGTACCTTTTGGAAGCTCCATCTGCATTTATCCACGTGCAGATGAGGATATTTCTATGTTCTTTTCTCCTGCATGTACGCTCCATCCTACATAATTATATTGTTTAAACTCGACCTGTTGAGGACTATTGAGGCTTACATCGAATGTAAACCCTTGTGTGGTTTGTTGTGTCAATGTGGCGTCATTGATTGGGGAAGCAAACATCATTGGCATATCAATTGAGTCTGGCGCATGTCCATCAACGGTTATAAACTCGAACGATGTGTAGCTTTTTTGTATTTTGGTTTGGATGATTTTTTCAATTTCACCTTTGGTCGCCTGTTGTCTGATCGGCATATAATGCGTATTAAACGCGGTAAACATTGCAAGCGCGATCACAATTGCTACGATAGATTTCTTATAAAATCCCCGCCCTATATTCAACCAAAGCGCTATTAAGATGATCAGCGCCATATCAAACGCAACAAAGAAACGCTATGGGAACTGAATGAACTTCATGAAAGGTAAGTGTTCCCAAACAAGCACAGAAAGAGGGCTGAGCAAGAACACAACTCCCGCCAACACAACCATAATGGGTAGCAGAATGTTACGCCGCACTAGGGCATCGCCTTTATCCATCACGTATAAAATTAAACCAATCGCGACGCAGATATATCCTGCATAGATCATGGAAATAAGTGTGTTTAAATACCGTCCTGATCCGCCCTTTGCGAAAAATGGATAATTTTGATAATAAATGAAATCTGTCCAAAAACTGCTTTGAATCGTATCCATTAAGCCAATCGCTGGAATAATATAAACGCCCGCAATTAAAAACGCACAGACAACGAAAAACATAAATTTCAATGTGTCTCGGACATTTGAAAACCTTATAATTTGGAGCATCAACAAAAACCCAGAAATAATAATTGTTCCCGGTAAGTGAGAGAAAAGCACGCCGACATAACACAGCGTAAACACATATAATCTGTACTTACTTTTATGGAGAAGTCCGCCCTTTAGGATAAGCGACACACATAGAGGTATCCAGATATAGAGCGTAAGTTCG
>JAESUK010000095.1 GCA_016763095.1 Alphaproteobacteria bacterium | reverse complement strand
GATGTGACATACAAACCCTTTTCAACACATTCAGCGACCAATATATACCCAGGGTCTGCAATCAACGGAAGCCCAGCATCACTACATAAAGCAACGGACTGTCCCTGTTCAATAATGTTTATGATATTCTCACGTGCCCGAAGATTACTATGATCATTGTACTTAATTTTCTTGGTTGGAATACCGTAATGGTGCAGAAGCTTACCCGTAACCCGTGTATCCTCACATGCCACAAAATCAACCGACATGAACGTCTCTAACGCTCTTAAACTAATATCCTTTAAATACCCTATCGGTGTGCCAACAAGGTAAAGCCCTGCCCGAAGCGGGACCTTGTCCACAGTAAGCTTAATAGTTGTAGGGGGATTGTTGTGTTTCATCTCATCTCGCATTAAGAATAAATATCACATTAAAATATATATGTCTGTCTATATATTGAAGGGGAAATCCAAATGAACGCTTATATAAGCCAATCAACAATGTCACAAAAATTGATTCTGATTTTTGGAGTACTTCTTACTCTCCCCGCCCTCAATGGGTGCACCCCAACAACACAAAGCCAATGGCAAGGACCAACAGCACGCCAATCAACCGTTCTTGCACCACAGCAGGTACTTCCCGCTAAGCCTGTAAAAGTAGCGCTTCTTGTTCCTTTAACCGGAAACGGAAGCAACATAGGGCAAGCAATCTTAAACGCCTCACAACTGGCCTTGTTCGACATGGGACCTCAAGAATTCCAACTCATCCCTCGTAATACAAAAGGAACACCTGCGGGCACGCAAATTGCGACACAAGAAGCCATCAATAATGGCGCGAGCTTAATTTTAGGTCCTCTCTTTTCAAACTCAGTAAAAAGCGCCGCTGCCGTTGCCGCTCCCCATGGAATCAATGTCATCGGATTTACAACGGATCAAAACGCCGTCAGTTACAACAGCTTTGCCATGGGCTTCCTTGCCAACACACAAGTTGAAAGCGTCTTAACCTACGCAATAAACCAACACCGAGGACGATTTACAGTTGTAACAAAAGACAATCAATACGGCACACTTGTAACCAATACCGCGCAACAATTCTTGTCAAAAGCACGCTACCCTGCCCCGCATATTCACAAGATTAATGGGAACAATTTAGATTTAAACAAATTATATAGCGATCTCATCGCCCATCAATCACAGGCTATTTTACTCGCCGTTGATATGGCAACAGCAACAAGCATCTCTAATCACCTAATTTCTAAGGGGCTATCTAACCAAGCGCTTCAACGTTTAGGGCTTGGTCTGTGGGACAATAATCAACGTGCATACTCTAGCGCACTAGACGGCGCATGGTACGCCGCACCTTCCCCAATGCAACGTGATCGCTTTAACCGCCTTTACAAAGACACTTACGGAATGTCCCCCCCGCGCCTCGCCAGTATTGGCTATGATGCAACAGCGCTCGCAATCTCTCTTCATAAACGTGGCAGCGACTATTCAAAAGCAACAATGATCAGAGCAAATGGATTCTATGGCTTAGACGGCATATTCCGCTTCAGAGCAAACGGTCTTGTTGAGCGTGGATTAGCAATCATGGAGTTTTCAAGAGGACGGTCTGTTGTAAGAAGAAATGCGCCAACAGGTTTTCAATAGGATTCTTATACGACAGCTTGATCGTCGAGGGCAAACTCAGGCTCAAACTTTTCATCTAAACGACGTTGCATAGACTCAAATATAGAACGTGGAACGTTAATGTCGCACGCTTGCTCAAGCCCTTTAAAGCCGGGGAATGTATTCGCTTCGCAAATTGTAAAGCCATCATCAGTAAACAACAAATCAATCCCAGCAACACGGATATCTAAAACCTCCGACGTTCTGATTGCAATTTGCTTAGCTTCTTCATCCAAATCAAACTGCTCTACAGCACCGCCTTGGCTAAAGTTAGCTTTGAAGCCACCATCTTTTGCACGGCGCTCCATACAAGCGAGGACTTCGCCATCAACAACAAAAACGCGAAGATCACGTCCACGGCTAGCCGCAACATATTTTTGGAAAATAAGCTGAATATTAGGGTTTGTTTCACCAATAAGGTTCATCAGATCATTAAACGCATCTTCTGTCTCGACCAAAAATACGCCTGTCCCATTCACACCCAAAAGTGTTTTCACAACAACTGGGAAACCAATATGCTTTTCAACAAGAGCAATATCTACTGGGAATTTTGCAAGCATTGTAATCGGTGTAGGTAATCCCTGCTCACATAAAATTTGATGCGTATGCATCTTATCGGCAACGGCCTCAATACAAACAGAGCCATTATATGTTTCAACACCAAGACGTTCTAGCTGACGAATAACAGCAAGTGAGAAGTAACCCGATTCAATCGGCGGTGTACGGGGAAGCAAAAAGTCTGGAAGAGTTTCAGGCTCACCATCAATCAAAACCGTTTTACGATCTTCATCTGTCACCAACAAATCAAACTGCTCAGGCGAGAATACCTTTAAAGTAATTCCCATATCTTTAGCTTCCGCTTGAAATCGTCTGATTTCAAAAGCTTCATTAGTTGAAGACTCAATATCTTCGTAAAATAATATCCAAACTTCCATGATAATCGAGGGGGGTTAAACGCCACGTACATCTAAACTATGTAGATGCCGATCCGTTTTTTCTGATTTGTTACGCTCTATTGCACATATTTTTTGCATATCACTGTTATAAACCATTCAAATTTACGTGCAAACAAAATAATTATATTTTTTCATCCCCTTGATTCTCCTTGTTTGATCATATAACAATACGACACGTCATAAAAAATCAAATACAAAAAGGCTTAAAAATGTCGAATGCATCAATGAAGTATCATGAACCCACCGTTTCCGAAGATGAAGAAAAAAGACGCGGACGACCACGTTCAGAGACATCCAAGAAATCTATTCTTAATGCTGTAAACCGCCTCCTCCTACGTAGCTCTGTCAAAGCGCTTTCAATCGAAGCCATTGCAAAGAAGGCTGGTGTTGGGAAAACAACAATCTACCGTTGGTGGCCAAACAAGGTTGCCGTTGTTCTTGATGCTCTTCTTTACCAATTAGGAAACACGCCTGATCTACCGACCAGCTCAACAACAATGCAGTCCGTAAAAAATCAACTTGAACGTTTTATGCGCCTTCTCAAAGGAAAGAACGGGAAGATCCTTATAGAGATTATGGCAGAGGCGCAATCAAGCGAAGAAACACTCACATTATTTTACGAGAACTTCATGCTTCAACACGAAGAAACACTTGCGAACCTTATTGAAGAAGGAAAAGAAAATGGCGAGTTCCGCGAAGACATAAGCACAGCACTTGCTGTTGATATGATTTACGGTTCAATCGTTTATCGCCTAATGAGTGGTGCAGAAACTTTGGATGATGAGTTCACGCAAAACCTTCCAAAAGAAGCCTCTACAATTCTTTTAAAATAAAGAAGAAGAATATATTACAATGTGATCGCGTTATGCGCGGTCACGCTACTTACCGTGACCTTGGCTAAAATAACTTCCTATACCCATCATATTTTTTACTTTTCAAAAGCTTTGATGCATCAAATTCAAGAAAAACATATGTAACATCATCCCGAAGCCCCTGATCTTTGCATTCATTCTTATAGTATGATTGTAGTATGGCTTCAGATTGTTCCAACGTTTTAGAAAATGTTTCACCCAAATGCTGCGCTATTTGTATGTAAACGCCTTCTGGGTTATCCAGCATTGTCGGCAATTCTATCAACCCATCTGAGAACAACAAAAGCTGGCATCCTTTAGATAAATCAATATGCGCTGCCTCATAGGTTGTATCTTCCAAAGCCCCCAACAACATCCCATTACAATCCATCTCATACACACCATCCTTTGCCACAATCAATGGGGCAGGATGCCCCGCGGTCGCTACAATAACGCGACCATCGGGGAAAAGCTGTGCCACACATACCGTAAGCATAGACTTCTCCAACAAACTATCTTCATAAATAGCCTTGTTCAAACGCTCCAGACAACCCTCTAGGGAAAGGGTATCTGCAAAAGACCGCATCAACCCATATATATAACCTGCATAAGCGTGTGCAAAAAACTTAGCTTCAACACCATGTCCCATAACATCCGCAATAATAATAAAATCAAAATCTTTATGCGAAATATGAAGGACAAGATCCCCACCCCCTGCGCTCGCCTCTTGGCTATCTAAAATCATCCTAAAACCACGAGCCTCATTTGGTAAGTGTGGTTTTAAAGACTCCGTCACCTGTACATCCAACATACGCCCCAAAGCACTTGCGACCTGCGCACGTCGCAGCAAGATTGGCGCAACAGTATTGAGCAAATCATTTTTTTGAACTGGCTTCCTTATAAAGTCATCTATACCTAGCGCTTTAGCCTTGTTCTTTAACGTATCATCCGATGAACCCGTAAGAAAAATAAAAGGCACTGCCTCCAAATGCGTGAAATCATTCAATGCATCCCTAAGCTCAAGACCATTCATGTTGGGCATATTTATATCACTTAAAATAAGATCAACATTATGCACCTTAAGAAATTCTAAAGCATCTTGCGCATTTGAAAAATCATCTACATCATACCGATCCTCTAAATAAATGCGTACAATTTCTCGAATAATATCGTCATCATCCACGAGAACTATAGACAGATTATTTTGTTTATATTCAGATTGATGAATCATATTTCAAAACCTGTAGAAGACTGTACACTTAACTCTGACGCATCCACCACAGGATCAACGGTAACGAGCAAAGGCAATGAACTCTGAGGAGCCGCCCATATAATTTCGGTGGCTACACTTAAAAACGCCTCTTGATTTACACCCTCAAAAGAACCAACGCCACCATCAGACACAGACACACCCCACGTATCTTCATCAAACGCTACGCTACGAATCACAAAAGAACTAAAATCCCCGTGCAAAATATTATGTTCACCCTCACCGTAACTATATTGAAAACCTGAATGCTGGTGTTTATCAAAGCCTATTAAGATATATTGAGTTTCTGCTCCAACATCCGACACTTCAAAGATACGCCCTTTCAGGGATACATGATCCACATCCTGCAATACGGTGAAATGATCAAAAACATTATGATTTATATTTGGTTGCCTGCTCATAAATTCAGAGTCTTGTATCTATAGCACTCAGACAAGATCGACATGCCTGTGCATGACAATAAAACAACTGGCTCAATCAGATAAAACTTGAGCCAAAACGCAAAATAAAGGATAACCACCCATAGTAGATATAGATCAAAGAGTGGAATAAAAAATGAGCATAGAAAAAACCCTAAACGAACGTAGCAATACACAATGTGAGCTTTGCACATCAAACGATAGTTTACAGGTCTACGCCGTGCCTCCACATACAGAAGACAGTGCAGATGACTGTGCCCTTATTTGCAACACATGCCACACACAGATTAATTCACCAGAGAACATAGATATCAATCACTGGCGTTGCCTTAACGACAGCATGTGGAGCCAAGTTCCCGCGGTTCAAGTTATCGCTTGGCGCATGCTCAAACACCTGAGCACCGAAGGGTGGGCGCAAGACCTTTTCGAAATGATCTATTTAGAAGTAGAAACACTCGCTCGGGCAGAAAAAGGTGCTATTGGCAGTGACGACACAGACACTTTCGTACACAAAGATTGTAACGGTGCTCAACTATCATCAGGCGATACAGTCACATTAATTAAAGACCTCAACGTTAAAGGGGCAGGCTTTACCGCCAAACGCGGAACAGCCGTTCGTAATATCTCTTTAGTGGAAAGCAACTCAGAACATATTGAAGGACGCGTTGAAGGACAACGCATCGTTATTTTAACTGAGTTCGTTAAAAAATCTAATTAACCGTCTAGGCTCAAGACAAATAAAGCTCTAAGATATCAATCGTATGACAAAGAATATTTACATCCTTCTCTTTTGCTTATTAAGCGCCTTGGTACCCATTCTCGCCGTTGACGTTCCGCGAGGCCTAGCATTTGCGCCAAGCATCATAGGTCTAGTATTCTATATCCTCTACTTTCTTGTATTTAGTGCAAAACCTCAATTCGCGAAAAAAGCCCTCTGGCTTGTATTAACAGTGCTCGGGCTATCAGCATTAAGTCTAACGTGGGCACAAGACTTTGATGTTTCATCAGAAAAAGTAATGAAACTATCATTGCTTCTTCCCCTCCAGTTATTAGTAATCAGCCTCGCCGTATCGCTCAAAAAAGAAACATTAGATCCTTATATCCACTATTTCTCTTACGGTATCGTCATCACGTCCCTTCTTTTATCTTTTGAACTTCTCTCTGGCGGGCTTCTTTTTAACGCTATTCGGAATGTTCCATTGGATACTGCGGTACCACCAGCGGAATTCAATCGAGCGTCAATTCTTCTCTCTCTATATAGCTTCATCGCTCTAACGTTTCTTAAGGCACGAATCAAACATAGATTTTACTATCTCATTATCCTCATACCTTTATTTACGGCGCTTTGTCTCGCTGAAAGTCAGTCAGCACAGCTCTCCTTAGTCATAGGAAGTATCTTCCTATTCTTCTTCCCCTATAGATCTAAGGTCGCATGGCAAGCATTAAAGTCCATAATCCTTATCTCCATGATCTCGGCCGTATTTGTAACAACATATATCTATCAAAACTTTGCCTCAGACATTCAACAAGCACCCATGTTTGCACAAGCCTATGCAGGGCATAGACTAGAAATCTGGGATTTTGTAAGCCGGTATGCCTTACAGCAACCACTCCAAGGTTTTGGTATTGAAGTCACACGATCAATCACAGACTTTGATTCAGCTCGTATGTTTAACAACGGTAACCTTGTACTCCACCCCCATAACTTCGCCTTACAGATATGGATCGAGTTTGGGCTTCTTGGCATTCTTATCGCAATGGCATTCATATACAAAATGCTTTCAATGATTCAAAATAATTTCACCATCCAACAGCAAAAATACTCCTTCCTACAGCAATGGCAGCCTTGACTCCCGCAGCATTTGCATTTGGAATGTGGCAAGGTTGGTGGATCGCCGTACTCTTTCATTTGGCGGCAATGTCCCTCATCGCCACAAAATTTACCGACGATGCGAATACATCCAAAGAGGTCTTAAACGAATGATCGTTCTTAACGTCACGTACAATAAAGGTAAAGGCGGATTAGAGTGCATATATCTAAGATATATAGAAATGCTCTCAAAAGCAGGGCATGAAGTATGCGCCCTCTTACCACCAAAGAGTGCTATAAAAAAAGATGTCACAAACCTTATTCCCTCCGCAGAGACATCTAAACTCATATCAAGTCCTATCAATCGTCTTAATCCCCTCGCTGTTTGGAAACTTAAAAAAGCCATACAACACATTTGTCCAGACATCATTCTTATTCACAACAGCCGACCCGTCGCCTTCTTTAACAGAATTACACGCAATATTTATCCTGTTGTCACAATCCATCACGGTGGAAAAACAACGAGGCTTTTAAAACATTCAAAACATATTATATGTGTCACAAAATATATGGTCGAAGAGCTAAAAGAGCATGGTTTCCCTTCTGAGAATTTATATTACATCCCCAATGCCATTGATCTTGATAAAGAGTACGTACAAAGAAACCTTCCGCCAAAGGAAAAGCCCCTTACAATAGGAGTGATCGGCAGGTTTACCGAAGAAAAAGGGCTTGATACCTTCATAGACGCACTCAAACACATAAATATTCCACACAAGGCCATCATTGCAGGATGTGGTGCACTAAGAGAGCAAATACGAAACCGCGCCATAAAACAAAACACTACAGTCAAATTCCTTGGCTGGATTGATGAACAGCCAAAAAACAAATTTTTCGAGCAATGCGATGTGCTTATTGTTCCCTCTCGCCACGAGTCATTTGGTCTTACCATTTTAGAGGCTTGGAAACATGGGCTTCCCATTCTTTCAAGCAACACAAAAGGTGGAACAGAGCTCATAGAACACGGAAAAAACGGATTATTATTTGAAAGAGACAATCCACAAGCTCTTGCACAATCCGTACACGATCTAGTCGCTCTAAAAAATAAATCTACAGCGCTTACAAAGAATGGCTACGAGCTATTAAAAAGTACCTATTCCACAGAGATTGTAGCGAATAATTTAGAAAAAACTATCCAAAAAATTATTTCACAACACCGCTAAAACCATAGCTGTAAAGAAATAATCCACCGCACAATCCTCGGTTTTTGTAATATTACGAAAGATTTTATTGACATATTGGTTTATTAGAATTATTCATTAGAATATTCTATTATAAAAAATGAAAAAAATAGCAGACGCTATGGAAAAGACCAATATTACGAATTCAAAATAAAATAACTGCGTAAGAGGGAATATAACATGACTAGAAGAATACAGAACCTCCACCCTAGCCTCGAAGAAATAATCAATGTAGCTGAAGAAATAAGTTTCGGATGCGGACAAAATCAAATCCGTATAGAAGCCTTTGCTGGAGCTTTATTTAGAGACGAAAGTGTTCAAGATTTCTTTCATAGTCAAAATATAGAAGCATCCAACATCTATTCGAATAACCTCGAACATATCGCTTTTAAGCCACCTCGCACAATCGAAGCCGGTGCTTTAGAGCTATCCCCACAACTCCGTCGCCTCTTGGTTGATCTCAACAAATTCTTTGACAACAAAGACCCTACTATGTCTCCTCTACACGGACTAATTGCGCTCAATGTTGTATTGAAGAACGCCCCAGCATCACCTTCAACAAAATTACTAGAAGATCAGGGTATTAAATCAGCATCAATTTTAAAATATATAACAAGCTACAAAGCCCAATTAGACGTGTTTTTACCTACCCCAGTAGAGACATCATACGAATATGTCATTGAACAAAACTCAGAGAGCGCACTATCCCAATACACAACATGCTTGAATGATCTCGCTCATGATAAAAAATTAAACCCAACAATTGGACGAGAAGAAGAAATTGCCAGTGTTATACGCATTCTTCGACGAAAAAGCAAAAATAACCCTATGTTATTAGGTGAGCCTGGTGTTGGGAAAACAGCCATCCCAGAAGGTATTGCACAACTCGCCGTCAACGGAAAATTACCTGCAGACCTAGATGATATCAAAATTTTTAGCCTTGATCTTGCGGCTTTGGTTGCGGGAACAATGTATAGGGGTGACTTTGAAAAACGGATCAAAAATGTTATTTCTGAAATATCACAAATAGACCACGCGATACTATTTATCGATGAAATACACCAACTTGTTGGTGCTGGACGAGCTGGTGGTGCAATGGATGCATCAAACATCTTAAAACCCGCCCTTGCCAGAGGAGATATTTCCTGCCTTGGCGCAACAACACACAACGAATACCGCATATACATCGAAAAAGACCAAGCACTAGCACGTCGTTTTAAACCCGTTAACGTAGAGGAACCATCAACAGAAGAGACCTTCACAATTCTACAAGGGATAAGAGCTCAATATGAAGAATTTCATTATTGTGTTATCCCTGACGAGGCGCTTCAACACGCCATAGACATGTCCGTCAGATATATTACAGATCGTAATTTACCCGACAAAGCAATCGACCTTATAGATGAAGCTGGCGCTTTGATAAGAGAGACGCCTCGGCACAGCCTTGTTTTTGGAGAAGATGCCAATCTTCCGCTACTCACAAAAGATCTCATTTCAACATCAATCGCCAAAACTACTGGACTACCACTTGAAAAAATATCGGTAGATGACAGCACAAAAATACTATCTGTGGAAAGTGACCTTAGCGCCGTCATTTATGGACAAGAAGAAGCCGTTAAAGAGCTGTCAGAGGCCTATAAAGTTGCCCGATCTGGCATAGGTGATCCAAACAAGCCCATTGCCTCGTATCTCTTTTCTGGTCCAACTGGCGTTGGAAAAACAGAACTAACAAAACAGCTTTCAGAGCTGCTTGATATGAATATAATCCGTATAGATATGTCCGAATTTATGGAAGCGCATTCCGTATCAAAACTCATTGGCCCTCCTCCTGGATATGTGGGGTATAATGAAGGTGGTATGCTTACTGATCCAGTACATCTCAAAGGACACTCCGTAATTCTTCTTGATGAAATCGAGAAAGCACATCCTGATGTCCACAACATATTACTACAAATCATGGATCATGGGTGTTTGACAGATTCTACAGGGAAAAGTGTCAACTTTAGGAATACAATTCTAATCATGACTACAAATGCGGGAGCTGGTGGAAGCATTGTAAGAAGCATAGGTTTTGGTCAACAAGAAACATCTTCAACAAAAGATGGGGAAATTGAAAAGCTTTTCTCCCCAGAATTTAGAAATCGTTTAGATGGTGAGATTAAGTTTAACTCTCTCGGAAAAGATATTATGCCGAAAATAATTGGCAATATCGTGAGCGACCTAGAAAAACAGCTTAAAGAAAAAAATGTTTCCCTAAGCTTAACGCAAGAAGCAACAGAATGGCTGGTTGAAAATGGGTTTGACGAAAAAATGGGCGCGCGTCCACTTCGCCGTATTTTTGAGAAAGAAGTAAAACGACCTATAGCACATAAACTGCTCGAATCAGGAAGCGACACAAGTGGGGCAATCATTGTCTCAACAAAGGGTAGTGATCTTGCTTTCACATTTGAAGGCGCAGTTTCCAACGACAACAGTGATAAAGTAGAGATTCCGACACGACAACCTCTTCTCTTAGAGAAAAAGCTTTAGAACATTAAATATGCTGAAAAAGAAAGTGGTGAGCCCGAGCGGATACCCCACCATAACTTACAAAGGCAGAAAAGATATCAATAAACAAAAGTACTCAAAAAAAGATAATATTTGAATAACAAGCAAAAATCGTAAGAACTCTGAAAGTAGTTAACAGTTAATATTTGTGCTAGTATACCATCTTCATCAAACATTCTATAAAGGGAAAATCAGATGGCTAAGTCACAAGACTCAAAAAAGAACGTAAAAAAAGAACCTACTCGTACAGCTAAAGAAAAAAAAGCTTTGAAAGCTGAAAAGAAAAAGAACAAAGCTAGCTATTAATCCTTGATATCTGGCTTAAAGCCGTTACGTCTTATTTGAACTTGCCATTTATTATTTTTCTTCCTAAAAGTACCCATTATCATTCGCTCCGTGACCTAAAAGTGACGGCTTGATAATAATGACTTTGAAAAGAAAATGTTAAAAACAGATAAAAATGTGTTATATAACAATAAGTAAGTGGTGGGCCCGGGCGGATTTGAACCGCCGACCGATCCGTTATGAGCGGATAGCTCTAACCAACTGAGCTACAGGCCCCACCTGTGCGGAAATTTATACACTAAAATAATTAAGTATCAAGGAAACTTCTAAGTTTTTTACTACGTGTTGGATGTTTTAGCTTACGAAGCGCTTTTGCCTCAATCTGACGAATACGCTCACGAGTAACATTGAACTGTTGCCCAACCTCTTCCAGTATGGTCAGTATTCATTCCAATACCAAAACGCATACGTAGAACGCGTTCCTCACGTGGAGTAAGAGACGATAGAACACGAGTTGTTGTTTCACGTAGATTTGAGTGCACTGCGGAATCAACTGGAAGCAATGCATTCTGTCCCTACGCCACGGCACAGGAGATGTTGCCCGCAGTGCGAGACGCGCTGGATGTGTTGAGCGATGAGGCTGCGCCCGGGTTCGT
>JAESUK010000094.1 GCA_016763095.1 Alphaproteobacteria bacterium | reverse complement strand
GCGCTATTTATCATTGGCTCCTCTATTATTTCTGCTGTTCTTATTGTTAAGGGTTGGGAGATTAAGGAAATTTTTCTCGCCTTTGCGATTGTGAATGCCTTTGTTGCCATTTATATTTGCACACTTCTTCCTGATTATTTATTTAAAAGCTTCTTACAGGTGCTGTTCAAATTGATATATAGGGTCGAAGTGCGGGGACTTGAGAATTTTGAAAAAGCGGGCAAGCGCGCGGTGATTGTTGGAAATCACGTGTCCCTTCTTGACCCCCCGCTTCTTGCTGCATTCCTTCCTGGTCGTCCAATGTTTGCGGTAAACAGTGATGTTGCGGACTGGATTTGGGTTAAACCATTCCTTAAGCTTGTTGACGCGTTTCCACTTGATCCGACCAATCCATTTTCCCTTAAAGGACTTATTCGAAAAGTTGAAGAAGACAGACATGTCGTAATCTTTCCTGAAGGGCGCTTAACCGAGACAGGCGCATTGATGAAGGTTTATGAAGGACCTGGTATGATTGCCGACAAAACAGACGCTATGATCCTTCCTGTACGGTTAGACGGTGTTCAACACACTACCTTTGCGCGCCTGAAAGGAAAAGTGCCTTTGCGCAAACGTCCCAAGATTACCATCACCATTCTTGAACCTCGTAAAATCACGATTGATGAGAACATTAAAGGTCGAGCACGTCGTGCCGTTGCGGGGCGTGAGCTATATAACCTCATGGAAGAGATGATGTTTCTTACTGGAGACCGTGAGCAAACGCTCTATCAAGCCCTGCTCCGTGCAAAATATATTAATGGTGAGGATGCGATTATTGCCGAGGATATTGAACGCAAACCCCTTAAATTTAAGCAACTCATCCGTGGATCTATTGTCCTTGGAAAGCAATTTTCCAAGATCACAAAGCACGGTGAGAATGTTGGTCTGATGCTTCCTAACTCTATTGGCGCAATCACATCTTTCTTTGCCTTACAGGCTTATGGGCGTGTTCCAGCCATGCTTAACTTTTCTGCTGGTACAAGCTCCCTTACCTCCGCATGTCAAACAGCAAAGGTAAAAACCATAATAACATCTAAACGCTTTGTAAAATTTGGACGTTTGGATGATGTGATTGAGGTTTTAAGCAAACATACAGACATTGTTTACCTTGAAGACATCAAAGCACAGGTTACGCTTATGGATAAGCTTCACGGGGTACTTGATTCTCCAAGCCGTATCCATAAAAAGCATAAAGTTAACCCGCATGATCCGTCCATTGTTCTGTTTACATCAGGATCAGAGGGTATACCCAAAGGTGTTGTGCTTAGTCATGCTAATTTAATGAGCAATATTATTCAACTTTCGTCACGTGTGGACTTCAATACACAAGACATAGTTTTTAACTGCCTGCCGATGTTCCATTCGTTTGGTTTAACAGGTGGAACATTGCTCCCTATTCTCTCTGGCGTTAGAACATTCTTATATCCAAGCCCTCTTCATTATCGGATTGTGCCTGAACTAGTATATTCTTTGAATGCAACCATCATGTTTGGAACCGATACGTTTCTAAATGGATATGCACGCATGGCTGATCCGTATGATTTTTATCGAATGCGTTATATTTTTGCTGGTGCAGAAAAAGTAAAGGATGAGACACGCCAGCTCTATATGGATCGTTTTGGTGTGCGCGTTCTTGAAGGATACGGCGCGACGGAAACCTCTCCGGGTATTACATTAAACTCCCCTATGCACACAAAGGCAGGAACAGTTGGACGTTTGCTCTCTGGTATTGAGCACAGACTAGAAAAAGTTGCGGGTGTTGATGTTGGTGGACGGCTTTTTGTCAAAGGTCCGAACGTAATGCTTGGCTATTACCGCGCTGATAACCCCGGTGTTATAGAACCACTCTCAGATGGTTGGTATGACACAGGCGATATCGTGGATATAGATGATGAGGGCTATGTTAAAATACTTGGGCGCGCAAAACGCTTTGCAAAGATTGCGGGCGAGATGATATCCCTTACAAGTGTTGAGACAATGATCCAATCTGTGTACCCAGAAGGACAACATGCCGTTGTTACCCTTCCCGACCCCCGCAAAGGTGAACAGCTTATCTTTGTAACAACTGAGACAGAGGCAAACAAAAGTGCTCTCTCCAAGCACGCCTCAAAGAACGGAATAAGTGAGCTATCCGTGCCAAAGACCCTTTTGCACATTGAGAAGATGTTTGTGTTGGGAAGTGGAAAGACGGATTACACAAGTGTTCAACGCTTTGTCGAGGAACAACTTCTTAAGGTGTCCTAGAATTATCCTCTACTGATACGAAAATAAAACGCTTCCCTTCCTACTATGCTATGCACTTTGTCGAATTATTTGACAAGCGCTATACTATCCCCAATGTTAGGTAACTATAGCGTGTTGGGGAGAGAAAATGATTGCTAAAAAACTTACAAACGATCAAGACAATGACGCTTACTTATGCGTCCGTTCTATTAAAAACTACATCAATTTTGTTGAAGGTATTTTCTATGATGACAAGGAACTCCACAATATTGATTATACCAAAATTGACGTGAACTCAGCGCAATATGATAAAGAATATGACAACAATATAAGAAATAAGAAACTAGACGCCTTCTACTGTTTGGATGATGTTTTGACTGTATGTAAGGAAAGAGATGCCAAATCTCTCAAAAAAATAAATCACATAGAGACCTACATATTTTCCACTACATTTTCTAGGGACATCTTACGCGTAAGAACAACGGATATCCTGATAAAAGATATCACAGATCTATGTCACCTCCTGAAGCAAGACACTCTATTTTTAGATACGAAAATATCATCCACGGAATACGCAGGCATGAGGTGTCACCAGATGGGTTTATGCTGTCCGGAAAATAAAAACGACCTAACCAACCATCTAATAGCGCTTCATGCTTTTTTTGAAGATATCACCTTAAAATTAAAAACATACACAGCTAGACGTTAAGTACATAAAAACTATGAACAATATAAATTACTCCAGATATGAACAACATATTGAACTCCCTAAGGTCGGTCTTGAGGGACAAGAGAAGATTCATAGTGCACGGGTCTTGATTGTTGGCTCTGGCGGACTAGGAAATCCAGTCGCATTATATCTAACCGCATCTGGGATTGGTAAAATTGGAATTATTGATGCTGATCGCGTCGAAGAATCTAATCTACAAAGACAGATTTTATTTAGTAATGAAGATGTAACACACACGAAAGTAAGCGTCGCCAAGTCAAAATTGGATTTGATGGCAAGCAATCAAAAAATTGTTGCGTATCCCTATTTTCTGGATAAGAAAAATGCAGCAAGCATCATTGGGGACTATGATCTTGTCATTGATGCCACCGACAATCACATTGCACGCCTCATCATAAACAAAGTTTGCCTTACACAGAAAAAGCCATGGATTTATGGCTCTGTCTATCATTTTGAAGGGCAGGTAATGACTTTCAATAATGAAGAAGACAGCCCCTGCTTCACATGTGTGTTTTCTGACATTAATGAAGATTCCACCCTGCCAACATGTAAGTCGGCTGGTATATTAAGCCCCGTGCCAGGTATCGTGGGCTGTATGCAAGCAAACGAAGCTTTAAAAATCATCTTAAACCTTAACTCTGGCAACAAACATATGCATGAGTTATGCTTGATCGATTTTTTAAATAATGACTTTAAAAAGATAAATATCTTAAAAAACACTCTGTGTAACACATGTGGTATGAATGAAGCGTAATAACACCAATATAACACGACAAAAAAATACATTGGACTCTACTCCACGTCGTGAGTCTGGTTACCTGTCCTTATCTCCTCGCTTTTCAAAACACCTCAATGATGTTGTATTAAAGAAAACAAGTGACCTACATTACCTCTTCTTAACTGGGGATGCAGGGTGTGGGAAAACAGCCGTTCTTAAAAACGAATTTCTATATCCGTTAAAGTCTAGAGACATAACGCTGTGCTTATTTAACTTCCTCCCTGACAGGAACATACATAATCATTTTTTCTTAAATGACCTAGTACAACAACTGATAAAAGCCCCCAACATAGCCGAGGACCATCCAGAGGCTTATAAGCATCTCAAACGGATCAAGCCCACGCTAAAGAAAAACAAAACTGTTCACCTTAACCAGCATGAACTTCTTAAAGACTTCACTAGAATTCTGACTTTAATTTCCAGAACGACAAAAATTGTCTTCTTATTTGAAGACATTCATCTTGCGGGGAAAAACTTTGGAGGCTTTCTCACCACCCTATCAAACATAAGCACAACCATTGATGTGCATGTCATCTCTTCCTCTAGAAAAAACAAAACAGAACATAAACTTTCATTTGCAACCAATCGTGACGTAATCGCCGGCTCCCATTTCGGCCGCGGTGTTGCTGACCACGACTCCGTTGCGGAAGGCAATGTTCCCGTCGTCGAGCCGGACCAG
>JAESUK010000012.1 GCA_016763095.1 Alphaproteobacteria bacterium | reverse complement strand
TTATAGCTTAATACATAGCAAATACCGCGTTCAATGAGTGATAAGCCAACTTATGGAAAAGGCCAAAGGTTAACCTATGGCCTGCCATTACCCATTTTTTACTCACCACTCAAGGATCACTTTTCCGCATTTTTCAGACACCATTGCATCGAATCCTTTTTGGAAGTCGTCGATAGGGAAATGGTGTGTAATAATTGGCGAGATATCCAAACCGCCCTGTAGCATTGCTGTCACTTTATACCATGTCTCATACATCTCTCGACCGTAAATTCCTTTGAGAACCAGCCCTTTAAAAATCACTAGGTTCCAATCAATATCAAAAGAACCATTAGCCGGAATTCCTAACAGAGCTATTTTCCCACCATGATTTATTGTTTCAACCATTTGCTTAAAGGCACTTTCAACACCTGACATTTCAAGCCCAACATCAAATCCTTCTGTCATACCTAGATCTTTCATTGTATCTCTAAGATCTTCATTTAATACATTTACCGTACGTGTAGCCCCAAGAGTTTTAGCCAAATTAAGACGATAATCATTCACATCTGTGATTACAACATGGCGCGCACCTGCATATTTGCAAATTGCCGCCGCCATTGCACCAATTGGACCTGCGCCAGTGATAAGAACGTCTTCACCAACCAAATCAAATGATAGTGCCGTATGCGCAGCATTTCCAAACGGATCAAATATTGCCGCCATGTCGTCGGAAATATCATCCGGGATTGGAAACACATTGGTGGCGGGAATTGATAAATATTCCGCAAACGCGCCTTGTCTATTCACGCCAACTCCTTCAGTCTTTCTACAAAGATGACGTTTTCCGGCGCGACAATTTCGGCAAAACCCGCATACCAAATGTCCTTCTCCAGACACCCGTTGTCCTTTTTTTAAATGCGTTACTGCATTACCGTATTCTTCGACAATCCCAATATATTCGTGACCAACAACCATCGGTATAGGAATTGTTTTTTGTGACCACTCATCCCATTTGTATATGTGAAGGTCAGTTCCGCAAATCGCGGTCTTTTGAATTTTAATTAAAACATCATTTGGCCCCACTTTTGGAATTGGCAGTTCTTTGACCATCCAAATTCCTGTTTCTGGGTGTAACTTGGATAAGGCTTTCATTGTTTTCGTCATGCTGCTTTTACTTTCAAAATACCAAGCTCTTTTCCAACTTCTGAAAATGCGATAATAGCACGATCTATATGCTCTTTGGTGTGCGCGCAGGACATTTGAGTTCTAATTCGTGCTTTTCCCTTAGGAACGACAGGAAACGAAAACCCAACAACATAAACACCCCGTTCCAACATTTTTTCAGCAAATTTTCCTGCTAATGCAGCATCGTAAAGCATAACCGGGATAATTGGATGTTCTCCTGGTAAAAGATCAAAGCCAATTGCCTTCATTTTTGTTCTAAAATACTGACTGTTATCTCTTAATGTTTGTCTCATTTGAGCCCCATCCTTCTCAAGCAACCCCAGAACATCAATAGATGTTGCTGTGACCACTGGTGCCAGTGTGTTTGAGAACAGATAAGGACGAGAACGCTGTCTTAAGTATTCTATAATTGGAGCATGGGCAGATGTATAGCCACCGGACGCACCGCCCAAAGCCTTACCAAGTGTTCCTGTGATAATATCTACACGATCCTGCACACCAAAATGATCGGGTGTTCCCGCGCCATTTTCTCCCATAAAGCCCACAGCATGGCTATCATCAACCATGACCATCGCATCGTATTTATCTGCCAAGTCACAAATATCTGGTAAGTTCGCGAGATATCCATCCATTGAGAAGACACCATCTGTTGCAATTAACCTAAAGCGACAATCCCGAGACTCTTTCAAGCACTTCTCTAAATCATCCATATTGCTGTTTTTGTAGCGGAATCTCTGCGCTTTGCACAAACGGACGCCATCGATAATACTCGCGTGATTGAGTTCATCACTGATAATGGCATCTTCTTTACCTAGTAGAGTTTCAAACAATCCTGTATTTGCATCAAAACACGAAGAATATAAAATTGTGTCTTCTTGGCCCAGAAACTTTGAAATTTTACTTTCCAAATCCTTATGAGCGTTTGTTGTTCCACAGATAAACCGTACAGAGGCCATTCCGAAACCGTATTTATCAAGGCTTCTTTGCGCCGATTTTACCAAGCTCTGGTTATTAGCTAGCCCTAGATAATTATTTGCACAAAAATTCAAGACAGTCTCGCCGGAACTTACACTAATATTAGCGCTCTGCGGAGAGGTTATGACGCGCTCTTCTTTATATAACCCTGCTTTTTTTATATCTCTTATTTCGTTTTTTAAATGTGCTATTAGAGAATTTGTCATTTTGAGACTCCTTATCATCACTTTCGTAATTAAATGAACAGGAATACTCTACAGCAACAATTTTTTAAAATAAACACTACTTATGAAAAAGTCGTATTACTTAATCCTTAACGTTGATTGCACCATAAACAATTGCCGTTAAACCTGTTCTGCCTCCTGCACTGATGCCGACGGATCTTGTCAAGATGTCATCTTTCTATTTTATATTTTTGATAGCAAATACTCACGCAGTTGTGCAAAATCACCGCTTTGTTCAATAGACAAAATGGTTTCAGACGCACAATCCGCCAACTCTTTCGGTAAGCCAATCGGTTGCCCTAACGTGCTTTCAACCACTTCTTTAAATTTAGCCGGGTGTGCTGTCCCTAAAAAGACACCAAACTCTTCTTCACTCGCATTGTATTGTAGCGCTTTATAAGCAACAGCAGCATGTGGTTCGCTGATATAACCTAATTTAGCCAGTGCGATCATGGTCATTTGTGTTTGTTCTTCATCAATGGAGACTGAACTGACACAACCTTCATCAAGGATCCCAGACTTAAGCATGTGCTCAACTCGTGGCCAGTTACTTGGGTTACTGACGTCCATCGCATTAGACATAGTAGCTACCGTCTCGTTTGGCGACCATTCTCCCGTTTGCAAATAACGAGGAACAGTATCATTAGCATTAGTTGCCGCGATAAATCGTTTGATGGGTAGCCCCATGGCTTTGGCAAATAGGCCAGCGGTTAAATTACCAAAGTTGCCACTTGGAATTGAAAAAACGATGTTACTCAACGCCTGTTGACCTTGCTGACGATATAGTTGAGCCACCGCCTCAAAGTAATAACAAATCTGTGCCAATAAACGGCTGATGTTAATTGAATTGGCTGAGTTTAATCCAATGGTTTCTTTTAGTGCTCGATCATCAAATGACTGTTTCACTAATGCTTGGCAATCGTCAAAATCACCATTAATAGCAATGGTTTCAATATTTCCACCCAGCGTGGTAAACATTTTTTCCTGTAGTAAACTAATTTTTCCTTTTGGATACATGATCACAACACGAATGTTTTTAATACCATGAAAAGCATGAGCAACTGCAGCCCCCGTATCACCTGAAGTGGCAGTTAAAATAGTTAATGGTTTCTTTTGACCTGTAGCTTTGGCATCTTTAGCAACGAATGCTTGTAAACATTTAGCCATAAAACGCGCACCAAAATCTTTAAATGCTAACGTTGGTCCATGAAATAACTCTAAAATTGAACGATTTTCACTAATAGGTTGCATTTGAGCGGGGAAATTAAAGGCATGCGTAACAATGTCACCTAATTGTGCTTTTGTTAAGTCTTCACTAACAAACGGATAAAGTACTTCGACGCTACGCTCAACCATTGGCATAGCAAGTAATTGCTCAATGTTATCCAATACTGGAATACTGTCAGGAAAAAACAAACCTTGGTTACGCCCTAACCCTTGTTTCACAGCGCCAGCAAAGCTAACTTGTTCATCACGTTCTTTTAAATTGTAAAATTTCACTTGTTAATCCCTACTAAAACTTAAATTGGCTGATTAGTTCACTCTTGCATTAATTCTTGCTGTAACTGACAGGCACCTTGATTGTCGGCTTTACATACATGAACGAATCCTTCGTTATAATTAAAGTGATGTAATATATGTCAAATAAGACTAAATTATATCAGGGGATCATACATATTTTTTATAGTATTACTTGTATTTTCATGTGCAAATAACCCTATGAAAATTATTCATATCACAGACCTCCATTTTGGTCCATATCAGTGGAACGGCAATAATGATAAATTGTTAGAGAGAATAAACGCGTTTAATGCAGACTTGGTTTTTAACACAGGTGACATGACAACGGACTCACTTGAAGATGAATTTCAACAGGCCCATGACTTTCTTGCTAAGATAAAATGTAATAATATAGTTTCAATCTTAGGTAACCACGATAAGTTTAGTCGGCGGTCACATGACTTCTTTCGGAAATATATTTATGATGGCCAGTTTGTAGAACCTAAGGATAGGTCAAAAGTAAAAAAACGTAGAGTTTATATGAATAAAGATGTAGTCACGTTAGAGGGCTACCTTTATGAAGCCAATTTTGTAAGGTTATTTGATATTAAGGGCAAAAAAGTAATGGTAGTGGCTCTAGATACCTGTGTTATGCACCAGCATACAGGCTTTATGGAAGAAGAAATCTTACATACTATATCTGATATAATCAAAAGAACCCCTCACGACTGTATCTTAATGCTTACACACCATCCTGTGTTGTCAACTGATAACGAACCTCTTTACAGTTCAAAACACATTACTAGTTTCATAAACAAGCATAAGATAGGCGCTGTTTTTTGTGGACACACACATGACGTAGCTATGATTAAGGTAAATGATATTCTTCATAACCATACATACCGCCAATTTATATGTGGTAGTATGTCAGGCCGTACGACAGTGCACGATGTAAACATGTATTGTAGCTATGAAAATTTTGGCGAAGAAGATGAAAAAATCATAATCACTCGCATGTACCCAGAAGGCGAAGACATCAACTTTGTAGATACCGCGGTTGAAAAAGATGGTTCTATCGCAAATATCTCTGGGAATGTGGGGCAAGGCAACGCCTCAGATCTATAATAACAAGTCATCTTCAATAGGATAATAAATACTTGCGGCCTTAATAAGGGATTTTGCCGTAAGCGACGGTACGCCATAGACTTGTGCTTGCACACGATGATCTTGCGTTATTTTTTCGAGCAATAGATCAAAATCACCGTCTCCAGATAAAAGCACGACGGTATCAACCTCCATAGCTGTGTCCATAATGTCTATGGCAATCCCTACGTCCCAATCACCTTTAGCCGATCCATCACTGCGCTGTATAAAGGGCTTCAACTTAACATTGAACCCTATATGTTTAAGAGCATCTTGAAATTTTATCTGTCCGTCTTGCTTACTCTGAATGGCATAAGCATTTGCTCTAACTATCTCACCTTCAGTGCTTATACGGTCCCACAGTTTTTTATAATTAAATTGACGTTTATATGCCTCTTTGGTTGTGTAATAAATATTTTGGACATCTACAAATACGGCTATTTTTTTCATTTAATGCGTCTCTGTTCTCAATTTATTCAAGACAAGCACCTTTAATCATCATCCATCAGCATAGCTAGTGCGGCATTGCGGTGAGCTGGTTTCACCCGAAGGAACAGCGTACGCGCCTGTTTAATATCTTTCTTCACACCACTTTCCGCCGCCAGCTTCATAGCAACAACAGCGGGATCCTCCGCACTGGAAATAAACGACAAGGCCTTTGCCAGACGTCCCATAGTCTCACGATCGATATTTGTATCTGACATTAAAACTTCCCTTAACACGCGCCACAGTAGTGCGGATGCGTAATGTGAGTCTAATCTAAAATTTTTATATTGGTAGCTGAATCTTTGGTTCTGTCGCAAAGTTTAATAAACCATAAAAATCTTATTAAAAGCGTGATAAGTGCGCTTATGGGGAAAATATTAATCAATAAAGCGAGAATATATTTTATGGTAAATTAGCCTGTCTTGTTTATATAGCGATTTAGATTAAAAGTGTTTAATTTACAAAGTATTTCTTGATATAATATAAAGTCTAATGTAGATATTCCTCCTCATAATAAGAGTAGGAAGAAAATAGAATGCGCAGATACGGTAAAAACGAAATTAAATGCTTATCTGTCCCCAGAAAAAGACAGGCAGCAAAAACCGCCATAAAATTTGTCGTAGGGGCGGCCTTTTTAGCCGCCACAACTACTGTAACAGTAAAAAATTGGCAACATGTACTGGAGGATGTTGAACGGATAAGGGCTGAAAATGGTCAGAAGAT
>JAESUK010000093.1 GCA_016763095.1 Alphaproteobacteria bacterium | reverse complement strand
GCATCAGCAAATTATAAAAATAAAAACCTAACCTTCATGGAAGCGGACCTTTCAACGCCCCTCTTCCCAGACAAATCTATTGACGCAATCATCAATTCTTACGTCCTACATGAAATTTATTCTGAGGCACATTTCAACACAAGAAAAGTTAGTAAAACCCTTGAGTGTCACTACAACGCTCTCAAGACAAACGGCTTTATGTATGTAAGAGCCTACACAACGCCTGGTCCTGCTGAATATATACTCATGGAGCTTAAAAAAGAGTGTAGCAGAGGAGATAAACTAGAAGAACTCTCAGAAGCCGACCTCCTAATATGGTTTTCCGATAATGTGCGTAGTGGAGACAGCCTAACCACAGGTGGATTTTATCTCGAGGAACTTCCTGCACGTTTTCCAAACACAAGGTTGTTCCGCCTACCCCATAAATGGGCCTAT
This sequence comes from Alphaproteobacteria bacterium, assembly GCA_016763095.1. Lineage (GTDB taxonomy): Bacteria > Pseudomonadota > Alphaproteobacteria > Micavibrionales > Micavibrionaceae > UBA1850. Next base: position 33,614 of record JAESUK010000093.1, on the reverse strand, counting down.
GAATTTATCCTAAGAAAAGATGATAAAGAGCTTTTAGCAGAAGACCTTGATACCGAATATACATTCGCGACCCAAAGAGATCTCCGAAGAGAACTAAGATCACTCGGCGCACGCCTTGTTTACTGTGCGTCCCATTGGGACAACGATTTTGTACAAAAAAACATGATTGATCATTTCAAGCTCTACCAAGAAAACGGCGAGCCTCTTGGCTATCCTGAAACTAGCTATACAATGCTTCTTCAAAAAATTGAGCAAAAAGAGAGTATTAGATATCAAGAATGGCGCGCCACGAGAAAGAAACCTGAAACAATTTCAATCCAAAGCGTTAGGAACAATGAAACGGGTGTAATCCTTGATATTGCAACACGTCATTTGGATCTAACAGAAGTCATCCCATTCTATGAGAATAGCGAAGGAGAACTTAAGGTCTTCTTACAAGAATCAACACCAAGAAGCATCACAAACACCGTCCCCCGCCAAGGCCATAACATTGACGGTAAAAACTGGTCAGGGCATATGATTGAGTCCCTTCCTTTCAATACACAAGATCTTGAGGAACTCGATAACAAGGTAGAGAAAAAGAAACGTCTGAATATTTCTGAGTTTATTAAAGCCCAACTCGATTTAAAAACAGCCTCAGAATCATTGTTCATAGATGGACAATGCTCATACCCTGCACCCAAAAGCATTGATGAACGTATTGACACAAAATACATTCAGGTGATACCAACAAAAGATAGTAAATCCCTATATCAAACTGATTACACCCCCCCCGAAGGCACTCGATTTAATACCTTTGGAGACATAAGAGAATTTGATGCACAAGCCATCTTAAACGCTATATCAGTAGGACTCATCCCAAGCGCACGCCTAGAAATTCAAATCTTGAAGCTTCTCAAGCTGTTAAAGAAAAGTTTCACCAAGTGGTCTGAAACACCGCTTGTACTATCAGAAATGCACATAAAGGAACGCTTGGACATACAAGATACTCTCGCCGACATGGCCGAAGAGAAGAAGCGCTTCACTCCAGTTAAGACATCCGCTGGCAGCTTAAAAGTTATTCACTCTGTCTTTATGGAAGAAGGGCATGATGATTTAGGAGGAATGACCGATCTATCATCTAATGAACAAGATTTCTTCGTTCCAGAGGAAGATTCACAGAGCATTGCTGTCGTAATCCCCCTTGCCCGAGATATAAATGGCGAAGTCATGATGGGTATCATTAAAGACCACGCTCCTGTCCCTGAACGTTTTCAAGGAAACGGGACAATGCTGAACGTACCATCTTTTCCTATACCAACACATATCGAAGATTTAGATTCTGCAAAGCGTTATGTCGCGGAAATGTTTGAAGTTGACCCTAAGTTCGTGGGTACAATGGGAGAGCCTTACTTCCAGTACATTGGGATGACACCTCAGAAAGTTTACCCCTTTGCTGTAACAAATATGTCAGAAAAATATGACTATGAGCATTTCTCTCTCACAACCTATGCACCACTGAACAGCATATATATTATTACAGCAATGCCTCTTAATAGAAATTCAGCAACAGATTTAATATACATAGTATCAGAAGCCTACCATATGCTCTCCGATAACGAACAGTCACTTGATCACGGGTTTTCTAAAGACCTCTATGCTGAACATACTGCACAAGCAAGCTATGAATCTGACTTTGTTGCACGCTCGAACCACTCAAGAGCACGCGCAAGCAAAAGACCACAAGTCTTATAGATATGTTGTTCGATCATACAAAAATCGAAAGAAATATCAGCCGGGCAACAAAACAGTTCACAAGCCAAGAGCGTTTTCTCTACCAATGGGCCGAGCAACAACTCCTTGATCGTCTCAAGGATATTAAAAGAAACTTCAAGAACACACTTATAATCAGCGACTTTGCAACAGAGCTAGAAAACATGGAAAGTGGCAACACACCCACACAGCCCCCGCACGACTGTATCATTAGCTTATTCAACTTACATCGCGTAGAACATCCTCAGCACCAACTTCAAGAAATACTTCAACGCCTTAAACCTGATGGACTTTTCATTGGCGTGTTATTTGGAGATGGCACGCTAAAAGAATTGAAACAAGCCATGATGAATACAGAGATGTCGCTCACCAATGGGTGTCATCAACGCACAATTCCACTCATGACAAAGCAACAGGCAGGAGCACTTATACAAGAGGCAGGATTTGCGCTCCCAGTCATTGATTCAGAGACCATAAATGTAGGCTATAAGAACCTCAACTCACTTTATAAAGACCTTCGCGCCATGGCCGAAACCAACATTCTTATGGACAGAGACAAGACAGCACTTCCAAATAATTTTTTCAGTAAGGTTGAAGGAGAATACAAAAAAAACTTCTTTGAGGATGGAAAATACTCAGCCACATATGAGATTATTTTCTGCACAGGTTGGTCCCCTCACGAAAACCAGCAACAACCATTAAGACCAGGAAGTGGTAAAATCCCACTAAAAGATGTACTTTAAAACGCATGAAAATATCACTGATACCCGCCTTCGATGACAACTATATTTTTCACCTTCTCACAGAGGATGGATTATCCATTGTTGTCGACCCAGGCGATGCTCAACCCGTCATTGACTATCTGGATAAAGAAGGTTTAACACTTCAAATTATATTACATACACACCATCATTGGGATCACATCAACGGTGACAAAAAACTCCAAGAAAAATATAACTGTGAAATATGGGGACCAGAGCATGAAATTATGCGCATTCCCAATATGACCGTTCTTCTTGAAGATGAGCAAACATACACACTTGGAGCCTCTCAATTTAAAGTGATGCACACACTAGGTCATACACGTGGACACATTATTTTATATTTTGAGAAAGACAACGCATTATTTTGCGGAGACACACTCTTTTCCCTCGGCTGTGGGCGGTTATTCGAAGGAACAGCAGAAGAGATGTGGCTCTCAGTACAAAAAATACGTGCACTTCCTAATCACACTAAAATTTACTGCGCACATGAATACACACAAGCAAACGCATCTTTTTGGCAATCTATAGAACCAAACCATCCTGATATGCTCCATATTTTGAACGACATAAAAATAAAGAGGAAGAGTAACATCGCAACCATTCCTTCTACTGTTGCGTTTGAGAAAAAATATAACCCCTTCCTAAGAGCTGACGATCCAACACTTATAGCCACGCTCCAGTTACAAAAAAAACGTCCAAAAGACGTTTTTGCTCATATCAGAAAATTAAGAGATAATATGTAGACTTAAAATTACGCTTAATGCAAGCGTGGTGCTGGGCTAGGAAGCTTGATATCACTAAACACGCCATGGTTGTATCTTTGAATTTTAGTCACTAAATAACGGTAACGATCATGATCGTCTGAGAATTTAGCAACAAGGTTTTGAATTGAAGTCACACCAGTAAAAAAATCAGATGTTTCCTGCTGTACACCATACATATTACGCTCTGTATTCTCCAAAAAGAAATCAACGTTTTGAGAAAATTCAGAATCAGACAGTTCCCCCGCAGCGCTTGTAAAGCACAGGTTACTTGTCTTATCTTCATTTAACGTATGTGTTTTCATATCAATATACCTTCACTATCCTACAATAGTAATCAGCTTTATATATGAAAATGAATCGAAACACAAGTATTACGACAATAAAATAGCGACTTATTCCGCAGAAGTTGCCCGCGGTGTACGACGACGTGGTGCACGCTTTGGAGTTTCAGAAGAACTTCCCGCATCTTTCCCGTCTTTAGGTGCATCATTTCCACTAATAAATGCAGGTAATTCACCATTATCTGCTTCATTTTTGTTTTGTGATTTTCTAGGGGGAAGCTTGTGAACAGGCTTCTTCAAAGGAGGACGGTTATTGTTTTTCCCTCCTTGTTGATGACCACCTTGATGAGCACCGCGTGAACGATGTCCCGGAATAGGCATTGGACGTCCCTGCTCATCACGTTCCGTGACAGCAAGTTCAATTTCAATACGCGCAGCAACTTTTCTAAGGTCATGAACGGCATCAGACAATGGCTCTCTTGTAACTATGTCTTTTTTATCTTTACTCCAAGCATCATAAGCTTTGATACATTCTTCTGACGTTTCTTTCAAACGTGTCGCAATTTCATCCATTGATCTATTCTCCTCGTTCACATAGAAAATCGACCATAAAGATCATATCTCCATACGTCAATCATTATAGGTGGTAAAAGCTAAAAACTGCGTTAGACCAAAGAACACTAGAGTCTAGCTTGTCCCAAATATATTATTAATTTGCTGTGTTACCCGCACAAAGGTTGTGCGCTTAGAAAGCTCTTTTAACTGCTTTGCACCAACATAAGTACACGCCGAACGTATTCCACCAAGGATGTCTTGCAAACTATCCTGCACATCTCCACGATACGGAATATCAACAGTTTTCCCTTCACTAGCGCGGTAATTCGCAACACCACCAGCATGTTTCGTCATAGCCGTGTCACTAGACATTCCATAAAACTGAGTAAATTTTTTACCCTCTTTTTCAACGATTTTACATTCGCTTTGATCATGTCCTGCAAGCATTCCACCAAGCATCACAAAATCTGCTCCCGCGCCAAACGCTTTGGAAATATCCCCTGGAACTGTACACCCCCCGTCAGAACACACATGTCCACCAAGCCCATGTGCAGCATCAGCACAATCAATAATCGCCGATAACTGCGGATACCCCACCCCAGTCATCTTTCTCGTCGTACAAACACTTCCAGGTCCAATACCAACTTTAACAATATCTGCTCCACTTAGGATAAGCTCTTCCGCCATTTCACCAGTCACAACATTCCCTGCCATAATCGTCATTTGAGGAAAATCTTCCCGAATACGCTTAACAACATCAATAAAAGCTTGGCTATAGCCATTGGCTACATCAAGGCAAATTTTCTCTACGGGCTGAACAACCGATTTTTTTAGTTCTTTAAGGACCTTCTTCATTTTATCAAGATCACGATCGGACACGCCCAAACTATACCAAGTTGAAGCCCCACCATGCTCCTTATAAAAGCTCACAAGGTCATCAACGGGGTAATGCTTGGTCAAGGCAGCCGTAAGACCATTCCCGTCCCTTTCAAAGGCACATGCCATTTCAAGTGTACCAACACCATCCATATTTGCAGCAATGATAGGAACGCCAGAGAAGTTTTTTCCACTCCATCTGAACTTATACTCACGCTTAATATTTACATCCTTGCGCGTCGCCAAAGTTGAGCGCTTTGGGCGAATAAGAACATCTTTAAAATCAAGTTTTACATCTTCTTCAATACGCATGTGAGTCCTACTCTTATCTAATTATGATTTAAACAATGAAGACACAGCCTCTTGGTGAGCCTTCTTCTTAGTGATATCCGCTTCAACACGAACGATCTCGCCCTGCATTTCCAAAACATACTCTTCCAACTCGGAAACAGACATCGGTTCCAAGTCTTTTTGTTTTGGCTTTTTCTTTATAGGATCAAGATCATCATCAAACATGCACATAGGCTACCTCTCTCTCACAAAAAAACAATATTTTTCTTCTGGATTTTTATAAAAACACCCTGTATAGATATTCTAATTCCTCGACAGCATAATAAACTGTCTTGTAAGTCCCTTAAAAAGGATTCGCAATGCGCTAACGCATATGAGGACACATAGTATAGATTATTGAGGAGCACATCATGTCTACAATTGTTGACCTAAGAAAACCGATCATGCCAAAAGCAACAGCCGTTTGGTTAATCGACAACACAACACTTACATTTAAACAAATAGGAACATTCACAGATCTTCACCCAATCGAAGTCCAAGCACTTGCTGATGGTGATATAGGACGTGGAATTGTTGGAAGAAACCCATTGGATGAATCAATTTTGACACAAGAACAAATTGATAAGGCTCAAGCAGACCCTGAATACATCATGGTTGCATCAGCAAGCTCTCTACCCCCAATTAAAACACGTTCAAAAGGCCCTAAGTATACACCCGTTGCAAAACGTGGTGATAAACCTGATGCAATTTCGTTTATTATTAAACACCACCCTGAGATTAAAGACCCTCAAATTTGTAAACTTATAGGGACAACGAAACCTACTATTATGGCTATTAGAGAGCGCACACACGCAAATATGGTTAACATTAAACCACGTAACCCTGCAGACCTTGGTATTTGTACATATAAAGAACTAGAAGCAGCATCACATAAAGGTATTCGCGCCCTAGGCAGAGACCCAGAAGAAGAAGCACGCCAAAGAGAGGCGGTGGCTGAAGCAGAAGCTGAGGACGCTAAAAAACGCGCTGAGGAAGACAGTGCTGCTAGCGGAAGCACTACAGGATTCGACTTTAGTAACTTTATGAACAGCTAATAAGCAGTCACACAAACAGAACATAGAAAAGCCCTCACAATGAGGGCTTTTTTGTTGCTCACGCCACAGAACTAAGAGTATATATCTCTTCCTTAATGTGAAGCTTATTCAATTTCAAAGGTGTTAAGACATCATTACTCGGCAAAGGTCTTTTTAATTCTAGTTTAATCCTCTGCTCAAGGAAATTTTTTCTAGATTTTAACGCAGAAATACGACCCATAACCTCTGAGTCTACTCCATATATAGTGTTCATACGGTACTCCTTTCATCAATGCATAATGGTTGGAGTTTACACTCAAATTCAAGTTGCCACAAATTAGAGCCATCTCATATATTTTTCGTAGAGTAAAGACAGGAACTTACGCGGTTATATTGAGAATTGAACGCCTTGCGCCAATGGAATATCACTTGAATAATTAATGGTCTGTGTTTGACGGCGCATATAAGTTTTCCAAGCACCTGAGCCACTTTCACGCCCACCACCCGTTTCCTTCTCTCCACCAAACGCACCACCAATTTCGGCACCACTTGTACCAATATTAACATTCGCAATCCCACAATCACTACCAATCGTTGATAGAAAAAGCTCCGTTTCCTTCATCTCATTCGAAAAGATACATGACGACAGCCCCTGAGGAACCGCATTTTGAAGATCAATCGCTTCGCTCAGTTCATCATATTCAAGAACATATAGAATTGGCGCAAATGTTTCATGCTCAACAATCTGGCTCTGAGCGGGCATTTTAATAATCGCAGGACGAACATAAAAACCCTCCATTAAACCATCTAGGCTTAGCTTGTCTCCACCGCAAACAACTGTACCGCCCTGTTCTTTAGATTTTTCAATAGCCAACTGCATTTGGTCAAACGCCATTTCATCCATCAATGGTCCAATAAGAACACCATCCTCGAGCGGATTACCAATAGAAATAGTCTCATACACATGCTTCATATTAGCCACAAAATCTTCTGACACAGATTTATGAACAATCAAACGGCGCAAACTTGTACAACGTTGCCCAGCCGTCCCAACAGCACTAAATACAGCCGCTTTCAACGCCATATCCATATCAGCAGATGGGGCAAGGATCATCGCGTTATTTCCACCAAGCTCAAGAAGACATCGCCCAAAGCGCTTAGATACATTTTGATAAACAGACCTCCCCATTTCCGTGCTTCCCGTTGCACTAATCAAAGGCACACCCTCGCTATGTACAAGCGCCTCAGAGACATCACGTCCCCCTTGAAGTAACTGGAACAGATCATCTGGAACATCATGCCCCATAGCTTTAAAACGGCTCACCGCTTTTTTAAAAATAACGTCACATGCCAACGCCACAAACGGTGTTTTTTCAGATGGCTTCCAAATCACAGAATTACCACAAACAAAGGCAAGCGCAGAATTCCACGCCCATACAGCGACAGGAAAGTTAAAAGAAGAAATCACACCAACAGGTCCAAGAGAATGCCACAGCTCCCGCATGTGATGCTGAGGACGTTCAGACACAATTGTTTTCCCATATAATTGACGCGACAGTCCAACCGCAAAGTCACAGATATCAATCATCTCTTGAACTTCGCCATAGCCTTCGCTCAAGATCTTGCCACACTCCCATGTAACAAGTGCACCGAGCGATTCTTTTGCATTTCGAAGCTCGTCCCCAAACAAACGTACAAGCTCCCCACGCACAGGTGCAGGAATTTCACGCCATTGTAAGAACGCTTTCTGAGCACGCACCGTCATCAACGCCACATCTTCGATACTATTTGATTGAATTGCGCCAATAAGGCTTCCATCAATCGGGCTATAAGAGATAATACCTCCCTCAGATGAAGGGGAAACACCTAATGAACTTAGGAGATCATGTACCTGCTGTGTCATTTTTTTCTCTCTCTGACTCTCTATCAACAATTGGATATGCAACAGACGTAATCAAACTATTAATGCGTCGAAGATCTCGCGTCAGATCCATGTGTAAGCTTGATGTATCAAGTGCTTCTGGAACCTGATCCGTAATACGACGCATATGTGCTCTGTTTGTTTTCGTTTCTGCACGCTTAATAATTCCTTTATCCTCAATCATTTGACGTGCCAACACCAAATCATTTGAGATATAAACGGATTGTGCCAATTTTACACTACTCAAAACCATCTCAAACAGAGCCGATATTTCTTTAAAACCTGCCTTAGAAAATTGCTTTTGATCTTTAATTTTGCGTTGAACAACAGGAATAAGATTTTTATCAACGATATCCCCAATATGCTCAAGATTTGTTGCAAATGTAAGCGTTTGAAAGTGACGATCTCCCTCTTCTTCTGTCATGGCTGTCTGTGCCATACGCGCCATGTAATGTTTTATTTTTTTATAAAGGATGTCAATTTGGTCATCCATTTTCTTAACACGGTTCAACGCACGTATATCATTATTGACCAACGCCTTCATACACGTCTTAACCATATTTTCTGTCATATCGGCCAAACGAAGGGTTTCCCGAGAAGCACCTATCAAAGCAAGAGAAGGCGCTTCAACATCTTTCTCATTCAAGTATAGAGGTGCAGACTTATCTTTAGATTTGAGCGTTTCAGGCACAAAAGATGCTGTAAGAGGTGCAATAAAACCAATAAGAGGCAAGAATATAATGGCTAAACCAACATTAAACGCCGTATGAAAATGAATAATCATACGTTCATCTTCACCAACGTATGAGATCAATAGTTCCATTAGGTACGGCAAGAACGGGAAGACAAGCGCCACACCAATAATGCGCATCACTAAATTTCCGACAGGAATACGTTGTGCATCTGCATGATCCCCACGCGCAGCCATCATTGGTGCAATAACATTCCCAATATTTGCACCCAACACGAGTAACGCTGCCAAATCCAATGGGATCAAGCCCGCGCCAAAAAAAGAGGCAACAAGAAGGACAACAGCCAATGAAGAATGAACAATCCACGTAAGAAGAATAGCTACAAACAGCCCCATAAGCGGGTCATTTTCCAACGCATGCAACAATATGGGAAGGTCACCAGACTCTCTTAAAGGAAGCGCCGACATTTTAATCCAGCTAAGTGCCATGAGCATCATGCCCAGTCCTAAAAACATTCGTCCGAATTGCTTCCTACGCCCTGTATTACTTGTAGATGAATGGAGAAAATAACCTACGGCAATCAAAAGTGGCGCCAACCAAGAAACATCAAAGACAAGGAGTTGTGCAACAAGTGTCGTTCCAATATCTGCGCCTAGAATGACAGCAAGTCCTGCAACAACCGTGATCAATCCTCGCCCAACAAATCCAGAAATAAGCATCGTCGTTGCCGTCGAGCTTTGCAAAAACATCGTAACAATAAGACCTGAGAATAAAGAGAGAAAACGATTTTTCGTCCCACGTTCAAGAACTTTACGGAGAGAAACTCCAAATCCACGTGTTACACCTAAACGCACCAAGCGAAGCCCATATAATAATAAGCTTACGCCACCGATAATATTTATAAAGAAAAGAGTTGGAGTCATGAAAGCGAGTATAGCGTATTTCGCTCAGGAGTATAGTAGACAAGTATTAAAACCCACTGCCGACTTGGGACATATAGATTTCTTCCTCTGGTGTATTTTCGCGCCCTAGAATATTATTTCTGTGTGGAAAACGCCCATACTTCTCAACAATCTCAAGGTGACGCAATGCATATTCATGCCCCAGAGGGTCAGTCGCTTTCATTGTTTCAAAAAGCTCAACAGATTTTCTCTGATCTTGTAAGTGTTCACTATGCTCAAATGGGAGATACACAAAGCGACGTTTAGCAGGGCTAACGACTTGATCTAAACCTTTGCTCAAAGCGTACTTCGCAATCAATAAAGCTTGAGCATCCGTTGCAAAGGATTGCGCCGAGCCACGAAACATATTACGTGGAAATTGATCAAGAAGAATACAAAGACTTAAAACGCCATCCCCATCATTCTTCCAATCGTTCAATGCACCTTGGCGCGCAATTTCATAAACCTCAAGAAAGCGCGAACGAATAAGTTCATCGAACGCTGGGTTCTTTTGAAACCATTGTTGAGGCTGGCTTTCTTCAAACCAGAAATTTAGGATATCTTTTTGTGAGTCATTCATAGCTTATCTTACTATTTTTTTACGTTTGCCCAAATTCTTCTTTTCACACCGTATAAAACAGCCGTGAAAATAAGGAGATATAAGACAACTTTCAACCCCATACGCTTACGCTGTTCCATTTCAGGCTCAGCCGCCCACGTTAAGAAATGTGAGACATCTTTAGCATACTGTTCAATTGTCTCAGGCGAACCATCTTCATAAGACACCAAACCATCGGACAATGGCGGAGGCATCGCAATAACATGACCCGCCATGTATTTATTCCAATATTGGTTATCAAGCAATTCAGTTCCCTCTGGCGCATCATCGTAGCCCGTCATCAAACCAAAGAGATAGTTAGCCCCACCAGAACGCGCCTTTGTAATCAAAGACAAGTCAGGAGGAAATGCGCCGCTATTAGCATACGTAGCCGCCTCTTTGTTCGCATAAGGGTTAACAAACGCATCGCTTGGTCTTGCCGTACGATCATACATTTCGCCTTCTCCGTTCGGACCATCTTCAACCGTATACTCGCCCGCAATCGTTTTAATTTGCGCTTCGTTATACCCAAGGTCCGCCAAGTTACGGAAGTAAATCCGCTTCAATGAATGACAAGAAGCACATACATTTTGGTAGACCTTAAGCCCACGTTGCATCGCCGCTTTATCATACGTTCCCATTGCACCATCAAAAGACCAATGCCCATGAGGAAGAGATACCCCATCATTACTTGCAAGCACAGGTGCACTTGAGAACGATACAATAACAACAAGAGAGAGTAAAAAATGTTTCATCTGTATTATCCCTTCACCACTATTTTTTGTGGTTTAGCAAGCACCGACTGATGGATACTCTTTGGCAAATCACGAATAGGCTCAAACTTACTTAAGAATGGAATCCCAACAACAAAGAACCCCATGTAGTAAAGCATGGACACTTGTGACAAAGGAACCCAGAAACCTTCCGCAGGTTTTGCACCACACACTGTCAAAATTGCAACATCTACAACAAGAAGCAAAACACCGATCTTAAACCAAGGACGATAACGCGCGCTTCGTACTGGATGTGTATCAAGGAAAGGAAGAACAAACAGTAAGGCAATCGAACCAAACATGGCAAGAACACCACACAGCTTAGCATCAACAAATGCATCACTATAAGGAAGCACAAGCGCTTTAGCCCCTGAATCTAGCTCAAGCTGAGAAAAGTACCCAGCCAAAAGGAACGCGCCTGAGAAGACCATAATTCCAGCCATAAGAATAAGGCTTATTTCAGAGCCCTTCTTTTTCGTGAACAACGGATAAAACGCTACGGCGGCAAGCCCTAAACCAACAAGAAGGTAGGCATTCACACCAAACGTGAACGCACGCAAAATCGCATAGAACGGTAAGAAGTACCATTCAGGCACAATATGCGCAGGCGTTACAATTGGGTTTGCGGGAATATAGTTATCTGCATGTCCCAAAGAATTTGGGAAGAAGAAAACAAACACTGCGTATATTGTAACAAACGCCATCAAGCCAAATGTATCTTTCATTGTGTAATAAGGGTGAAACGGCAAAGTATCTTTTTTTGTCTTTGGCTCTACACCTTCTGGATTATTAGATCCTGTAACATGTAATGCCCAAATATGAAGGAACACCACACCAACAATTACAAACGGAAGAAGGTAATGAAGCGAGAAGAACCGATTCAACGTTGGGTTATCCAATGAAAAACCACCACGCAACCAAACAACAATGCTCTCCCCTACGCCCGGAATGGCAGAGAAAAAGCTTGTGATAACTTGCGCACCCCAGAAGCTCATTTGCCCCCAAGGAAGCACGTACCCCATAAACGCAGTTGCCATCATCAACAAGAAGATCGCAACCCCTAAAATCCAGAGCAGTTCACGGGGCTTCTTATAAGACCCATAATAAAGTCCACGGTAAAGATGGATATAAACAGCAATAAAGAAGAACGATGCGCCGTTCGCATGGATATAACGAAGAAGCCACCCATAGTACACATCACGCATAATATGCTCAACACTATCAAATGCGAGTGTGCTATGCGCCGTGTAATGCATTGCAAGAACAATTCCTGAAACAATCATGGTAATCAGCATAAACATCGCGATCGCACCAAAGTTCCAGAAATAGTTGAAATTCTTAGGCGTTGGGAATACACCGTATTCCTTCTGCATCATTGTAAAAATTGGAAGACGGGAATCAACCCACTCAACCACGGGATTCTCAAACTGTTCTCTTTTTCCACTAGCCATAATCTACTTATCCAATTTTAATCGTTGTTTCAGTTAAAAACTCATAAGGAGGAATCACAAGATTCTTAGGCGCAGGCCCCTTACGAATGCGTCCAGCCGTATCATAGTGTGAACCATGACATGGGCAGAACCAACCACCATACTCACCTTTCTGATCTCCTTGTTTTTGTCCCAAAGGAACACACCCAAGATGCGTACAAATACCTGTCATAATAAGCCACTCAGGTCGCTTCGCACGCTGTTCATCTGTTTCTTTATCACGAAGCGTTGAAACATCAACGGCGCGCGCCTCTTCAATTTCTGTAACCGTCCTGCGCCGAATAAACACTGGCGCACCGCGCCACATAACTGTAATCGACTGCCCTTCTTGAACAGCAGACAAATCAGCCTCTGTTGTTGAAAGCGCCAAAGTATCAGCGGAGGGGTTCATTTGATCAACAAGCGGCCAAACAACGCTTCCCGCAGCAACTGCGCCCATTGAGGCAGCTGTTAAATAAAGGAAATCGCGTTTAGTTTCGTCTTGAACTGGTTTGGTATCTTCTGGTGATGTACTCATAGTTTAAATCTTCAAAGCCATTGTTTTTTGATGTTTAATTCTTGCACTCTAAGGCGAATAACATTATTTGTTATTTGCTTCAAGTTAGCAACTGATAAATAGAAGTTTTATCCTCATTGAACAAGTTTTTACTTAGGTTTTTTAAATTTTTATCATGACAAATATTAATCTCGCATTCTACCAACCAGACATCCCTCAAAATGTAGGGGCAGCCATGCGCCTTTGCGCCTGTCTTGATGTCAACATGCACGTTATTGAGCCCTGTGGTTTTGCATGGAGAGACAATGAATTTAAACGCTCAGGCATGGACTACCGTGATCATGTAAAACTCACAAAATTTTCTGGATGGAAAAACTACAACGAAACACGAAAAGGACGGTTAATCCTCCTTACAACAAAAGCATCCGTTCCCTACACTGACGTAAAGTACCAAGACGGAGACACCCTCCTTCTTGGGCGTGAAAGCGCAGGGGCTCCCGATGAGGTACACGCTTGCGCTGATGAACGCGTCATCATCCCAATGTATGGACAGATGCGATCACTAAATGTTATCAATTCCGCGGCAATGGTATTAGGCGAAGCCCTCCGTCAACTAAGACAAAAATGAGCATTAAAATGAACATAGAAGACAAAAAAAAACGTGCGACAAAATGGTTCAAAGATATTCGCAATCAAATCTGTGACGAATTCGAGAGCATTGAACCAAATGGTGCCTCTTTTGAGCGCACACTGTGGGATAGAGAAGATAGCGATAGCCCAAACGCATCGGGAAGTATTCTTAAGGGTGGTGGAGAAATATCCGTCATGCGTGGAGGAATTTTCGAAAAAATTGGTGTGAACATTTCAACTGTATACGGTACATTTAGCGAAGAATTTCGCGCCAAGATTCCTGGTGCAGAAGAAAGCAATGGAGATTTTTGGGCCAGTGGTGTTTCCCTTGTCGCACACATGAAAAACCCGTTTGTACCTGCCGTACATATGAACACGCGCATGATTTCAACATCTAAATGTTGGTTTGGCGGTGGAGCAGACCTAACGCCTACTTTTGAATTTGATGAGGATACAAAGGGGTTTCACAAGAACCTCAAAGATTGTTGTGATCGCCACGATCCTGAATACCACCCAAAATTCAAAAAATGGTGTGACGAATACTTCTTCCTCCCTCATCGCAACGAGCCACGCGGAATTGGAGGCATCTTCTATGACTACCTAGACACGGACTGGGAAAAGAATTTCAACTTCACACAAGATGTAGGAAAAACGTTCAACACCACATTTTCAGAAATCGTGCGTCGACGCATGGAGACAGAATGGAACGAAGAGAACAAAGATAAACAACTCATCAAACGTGGGCGCTATGCAGAGTTTAACCTTCTCTATGACAGAGGCACACAGTTTGGTTTAAAAACAGGCGGTAACACAGACGCAATTTTAATGTCTATGCCCCCAGAAGCTAAATGGATTTAACCTTAACTTGAGCCAGACATGTCTCACGATTTGGTTGAAAATCCAGATCAACCCACCATTGTTCAACCTCCATCAACCGCACACCAACCTCAGGACCTACCTTTACACCACAATCCAGAAGGTCTTGTCCCTTTATTGGGAATAAAGGGATATCCCACGTCTTCGCAAAAGAGATATCCTCTTCGCTTTCATGTTTAAGCAACAAAATCTGCAGGCCTAAATCATAACCATATTTATAAAGAACCTGTTTCAACGGCAGAGTCTTGTCTGCACATCCTTTTTCCAGCCCTATCAAAAAGCTCTTCTGCTTCTTGCTCAATGCTAAAAAAGAAGCCATATCTTGAGCCGCGCAACCCAACACACAAAAAAGAATTGAAAGTACATTTCGTATATCATATTGTTTTTGCAAAGGAACGATATGTATTAGAAGGTTTAGGTTAGGTATAAAGTTATTTAACGTAGAGAACACATTGTTATCTCGCATTATTTCAAAGATATCCACAGGATTATCCACAGAGCATATCTTTAACAATTCCTCTGTAACACGCTCTTTAGAAAGGGTTTGCAACAACTCAACATGTTCACGGCAAGCTTGTACACTGCGCGCATTCAAATCTCCTACTCCATATTGTGCATAGAACCTATAAAACCGTAAGATACGTAAGGCATCTTCTTTAATACGAGTTGAACCGTCTCCAATAAAACGGATAGCACGTACCATGATATCATTTACGCCAGTCTCCAACGGATCAAAAACCTCACCATCAAGCCCCATATAAAGGGCATTCACCGTAAAGTCACGCCTTACAGCATCCTCTTCCCACAAATGCGTAAATGTAACAACTGCACGCCGTCCATCCGTTTCAACATCTTTGCGAAGGGTCGTAATCTCATAGCTATCACCACCCGATATAACCGTAACCGTGCCATGATCAACACCTGTGGGGATAACCTTTAAGCCTGCTTGTCTACATTTTTGAGTAACATCCTCTGGCGTCCATACTGTAGCAAGATCAATGTCAGTGATAGGAAGACCCATAAGACAATTGCGCACAGCCCCCCCGACAATGCGCAACATCGAACATTCTTCTGTGTCCAGTATAGAAAACAAATCTATTAAACTCTGTATTTTCAGAAAATCAGGGGTCTTTTTATCCATAAAACAACTGTATGAAGAACAGCAGGATCAAACAACCTTTTTTGTGGCATCTTCAACCATCTTCTCTTGCGTAATTTCATCAAGCAGAAGCTTCGCTCGTTTTGCAGATGTATATATACGTTTGGAAAATTTATACATCTCAGAACTCGGCGGTAAATCTTCCATTAAAAACCCTGCATAGCACGTCATCGCTGCAATCGTATTATAGCAATCATGGATATTTTTCTCTTGCTCTGTAGGACAACCCGACATCAACCCCTCCTATATATTAACTTCTCTTGCTCGTAACGCCGCCTGCGTTCTATTTTTAACACCGAACTTCCGACAAATACTTCGAACGTGAAGCTTAATTGTCACCGTTTTTACCCCAAGGGCATCTGCAATATCTTTGTTTCTTTCACCTTTAACTAAATAGCTAAGAACGTCCTTTTCCCTTTTGGTAAACTTCACATCTTCATGCTCTCTTTGCTCATCAATAACACGGTGCTTCTCTTGCAACGAACTCTCCCGAAATTGCACCCATCGGTCATGAATATCATTTGCAGTCTCACTCAAGACTCCCCCATAACTATTTGACATCCAATTTTCTGATTTTTTTGAACTTAAAATACGCCCTGTATCTGCATCAACGGGAATATATTTTTCTCCCTTAATCACAAGATCTAATCCTTTTAAAAGGAGATCGCAGGCCAATGTTTTTGGGAAATACCCAGCACACCCTAAAGAAATAGCATTTTTCACATCGTCTTCAGAAGCCATACCAGACATCAAAAGAAGAGGAATATCAGGATACTCCAGCTTAATTCTCCTCAATCCTTGCATACCATTCATACCTGGCATCAACAAATCGAGAAGAATAATATCTACATTGTTTTTTCCACTCCCCGAAAGGACCTGCTCATTCAAATAAGCTTCTGCCTCATAAACATCCGCCACAGCAGTGACGTTGATGTCTGGTCGTTCACGTTGAATGTAATAATGTATAGCATCCCGAAATAGGGTGTGATCATCAGCTATGAGTAAATTCATTTATTCCGTCCTATTATCTTTCCCTTAAGTATAAGCAAGACATAGACCAAAGTATAAACATCATACGATAGCAATGCTACATACGCTAAATGACTAATAATAAATATAAAATAATAGATAACGCTCAGTACAGAGCAGATAACAAATTACTATTTTGCAAATCAATTTGCGAGGCGTAATCGATATATATACGCCGCCTCAACGACGCGTTGCGCATAGTTGCGTGTTTCAGAGAACGGAATAAGTTCTATCCAGTCAATCATATCCACGTTGGGCGCACGAGGATCACCTGACAACGCCATCCACTGTTTCACACGGTGAGGTCCCGCATTATATGCCGCAGCTGACAATGCAAGATTACCCTTATATTGTGACATCAAAGAATTAAGGTAAGAGCTTCCCAAGCGAATATTATGCTCAGGGCGCAACGTTAGCCAACTTGTTCTATGTTTCACTTTTAACTTTTTAGCGACCTGCTTTGCTGTTGCAGGCATCAACTGCATATATCCGCGCGCACCTGCATGACTTTTAGCCTGAGGGTTAAATTCACTTTCTTGACGCACAATGGCGTGAATTTCTGGAAGACCTATATTCGGCTCTGTATTATTCACTTTTAAAAGCGGATAGCCATAAATCTTCTTGCGGTCATCAACCAAAATAATCGCGCGATATGCCGCCTTTTTTGCAACCTTAACTTCCCCCATATGAAAACCCATCAACCGTGAAATTTTGGCCAACGCCATAAAATCAACCGCTTGATTGCTTTCCCCATTGAGCATCTTTGATAAAAATTGCAACGCACGATCTTGCAAACCAGCCTTGTAAAGTAAACGCATCACCGTCACACGATCATCATACACCCACTTACTCCATGCCTCATCAGACACGCTAATCAACGGATAAGATTTCACGATTGCCGCCCCACCAGACATTTTTGTAAGTGTTTCTTCTGCACGCTGTCCATAATAGGTTGTTTCTCTATACGCTGCCGCCTTATACCACAACATCGCCTTTTCGCTATCCCCAACGGCTTCTGATGCACGTCCTGCCCAATACGCACCACGTCCCTTACTAATCGGTGTTTTCACATTACGGTAAAGCGTTTGAAAATGTTGGAGTGCTTGATGAGGCTTATTAACAAAACGAAGCGCCAACCATCCAGACATGAACTCAGCTTCCGAAATACCCAGACCTTCTTTTTGCTTATGATGCGAGGCAAGACGATATGCCTCACTATAACGCTTCTCCTCCATCAACCTCCGCACAATAATATGGCGTTCTTTCCACCAATCATACGCCTTCATCTCTTTTGTCATGGCGGGAGTTTTATTTAACAGCTCTATTGCCCCTGCATTCATATTCTTCTTACGACGCCACTTCATACGCTCATATATTAACGCAGGATGATTTTTTAAAGATGAAGGAACATTCTGAATAAGCGCAGACACATTCTTCTTAGACTTTGAGAGTGCTTTTGTTGCCACAACCAATGCCCGCTCTCCACGCCCCATATGAGAGGCAAGGTGAAGCGCTGTATCGTAATAACGACGCCCAAGCAAGAAGGTTAAGCGCCTGCTGTGTGTAGAGCGAGAAATATACTTCCCATACTTTGTTAAAAACTTTCCTTGTGCCGCATCCCCGAACAAACTCTGTGTCCAATATTTCGACAATTGAGATTTAAACGCATCGCCCTGCCCCAAAGCCAACATAGAATCTAGATAACGCATCATTCCATCTGGTGTAACAGGAGAAAAAGCAGCGAACCACTTCACCACTTCTTTATGCGACAAATCAGAAGGCATAGCCCGCTCTGCATTTTTTTGCATGTCCCGAAGACCTGGCCAATTTTTATGAGCCCGCACATAGCGCGATATTCTGTACCATTTCACATTCTTAGCTTGGCTGTCCGAGCTATATTTCAGCCAGTAAAACGTTTGCCCAGCAAGCCCACCAGATGCTTTCGAGATAAAATTCTCTCCCAAGCTCCACTGCCCCTGTTCAATAACCTGTAGTCCTTTGATCAGCGTTACCTGATGTGGCAGAGGTGGTAATATGCCCACCGCCGCATACGAAACCCCCACCGTATAAAGCGACGTACAAAACATAACGATCAGAGAAAGAACAAAATTCCGCATACGAGGATCATAGAGACATCACTTAATGGGTCAAGAATTTGTGTGACTTTATGCGCGATGTATTTTAAAAGAGGGCATGGCAAAGAAAGAAAATAAAAAGACAGGCATGATCAGCACGGACAAAACAGTCAGTGACAATCGTCGTGCCAAATTTGATTTTCACCTCGAAGGTAACATTGAAGCAGGCATTATGCTTGTTGGAACAGAAGTAAAATCCCTACGCATGGGACAATGCAATCTGACAGACTCCCACGCAGGTGTTAAAGAAGGAAAGATATACCTCTTTAATGCTTATATTCCAGAGTACCAAAAAGCAGGACCAAAAGCCCAACACGAAACACGTCGCCCCCGTCTTCTTCTCCTTAAAAAAAGAGAGATAGCAAAGCTTATTGGAGAGATATCACGCGGAGGGTATACCCTCATACCAACAAAAATATATTTCAATAAAAAGGGGCTCGCAAAAGTAGAGCTCGCTCTTGCCAAAGGAAAACAACAGAGAGACAAGCGTGAAACAATTAAAAAACGTGATTGGGATCGCCAGAAACATCGCATCTTAAAGAACCATGATTAATAACTACCAAGAGAATCCTTTAATCATAGCAGCAGGCGACAGCCCCTTCTCCGCAAGTAACGTTTGAGCTTTCTCTGAATTTAGATCACGGTTAATACCGTCTAAATTCCAAAGACCATCAATGCCAAAGTTCTTCGCCCCAGTCATATCTGTTCTTAAAGAATCACCGATCGCACAGATACGTGACTTATCAATATTTCCAAGGATATCCAACGCACGGTCATAAACAGGTTGATACGGCTTTCCATGCCAGTGTACTTCTCCACCACGCTCTTCATACCATAGCGCGTAATGTCCAGCACATAGTGCAATTTCATCACCAATTTGAACTTCTAAATCTGGATTTGCACAAATAAAAGGAATCTTCAAAGGCAATGCTTGCTCCATTGATTCGTAAAACGGTGCATCACCATCTCTATAACTACCACCAATGGTTGCCAAAAGACAATCCGCTTCTGCGACATTATCAACCAACGTCAAACCATCGATAAGACCTTCATAACGGTGTCCCATTAAAAAAACTTTACCATCTTTCCAACGGTGTAAGTCACCCCAAGTAGATTCACCCGCTGTCATAATTTTGTTTTCACAATAAGATGCGCCCAAGCCCATCCCAATTAAATCTCGCTCCAACTCAATACTACGAAGCGGCGTATTGGATAAGAAAACAACATCTTTCCCAGCATGTGCCATCTGTTCTAAGCAGTCCTTGGCACCGACATTTAAGTTCACGCCATTATGCACCACACCCCATATATCAATGATAAAGGCATCATAAGAATCAGCAATTTCTGAAACACCGGAAATAAAAGGAATTGTCATGGGATTTTTAAGCTGTTTTTCTTGAACGGTCATATACACTCTCGCGATCTGGTTTCCCAAATAAATACCCTTGACCGTAATCTATTTCAAGGTCCAAAAGCTCACATAGTGTTTTTTCATCTTCAATTTTATCAGCAATAATGGCGACATTGTCAGCTGCGAGGTTAGCTTTAATACGCTTCATGATAGAGATGCCCTCATCAGTTGCCGAAAAATCTTTCAAACGATCTCCAGAAACCTTGATATATCCAACACCAATTTCGCGCATAAAATCACGGTCAATATGTGGATTCTCAACCTGATCCATAGAGATCACACAGCCCAATTTAGCCAGAGCTTTTAACACCTGAAGGCTATTTTTCTCCATCGAAACAAGAGACGATTGCTTAATTTCAAAGACCAAGCGAGAGGACAAACGTGTATTACTTTTCAAAAACCCAAGAAGATCCGCCATAAAAGAGGCATCCCTTAATGTATTCTCTTCAATATTAAGCATATAAGACCGATTAATGCTTCGTCGAACATCTTTCTTAATCACAGCCAAACCTTGCTTTAATAGCAAATTATCAAGACGTATTTGTAAATTTCTACTCTTCGCAATGTCCATATACTGGTTTGCAGACAGTGTTTGTCCATTGCCTGCACGCAAACGTGCAAAAACTTCCATCATAACAATACGGCGTTGTGGCAACGCAACAACAGGCTGTAGATATACTTCAACAGATGAACGCTCGATCGCAGTATGAATAAGTTCCTCTGTAACCGCTTCACTGTAATGTGAAGGAGTATCGACGATCACCTTACGCTCAACGGGTTTGTTTGATGTAGAGGCTTTGTTTCTTGAATCCTTAGAATCGCTTGCGTTGGAAACTTCAGTTCTTACTTTCGTCGAGGAAAGCTTGGCCTTAGATGATTTAGCCATAGGCGCTGTATTTGTTACATCAACATATTTTCTCATTTGTTGAATATCACTGATCATTTCATCTTGCGTATCAGAGACAACAGAAACACTTCTCGACACCTTCTTAATAGAAGAACGTCTACGGTGAGATTCAAACCAAACACCCCCAGCAACAAGCATAGTAAATGCAGACACAGTCATAAGTGGCGCACCCCACATACCCGCGACGAAACCAAGCGTCACAAAACACACACAAAGATACAGCGTCCCAACGATATAGAGCCGATAACGATTATGCTGCTGAGCTATTTGTTCCATCTTGTTCATTGTTTTTCTTGTGATCCTCTCCCACGAGTTCTGAAATATTGTTATACCCGTTTTGTTCCAAAAATTCCACAATTTTTTTACATAGTGCACGAGGGAGATCGGGTCCATGGTAAATAAGACCTGTATATATTTGCACCAAAGACGCCCCTGCACGCATCTTTTCAATCACATCCTCAACACTTGATACACCACCAATTCCAACGATAGGAATAGTGCCATTGGTCTCTTTATAGAACTTAGAAATCACCATCGTGGACTTGTCTTTTACAAGCGCACCACTCAAGCCCCCTTTTTCATTGGCAAAAGCATCGGGCAACACATCAGGGCGATCCAGTGTTGTATTTGTTAGGATCACCCCATCAATTTTCACACGTAAAAGAACTTTAGCAATGGCCTTAATCTGTCCATCATCTAGGTCTGGTGCCAGTTTAACAAGGAGAGGTGGGTTATTTTCCAGTGCCCCCTTCTCTTCCATAAGCGCCGTTAAAAACGGTTCTAAAAACTCTGGATTTTGAAGGTTACGCAAACCTGGCGTATTAGGAGAAGATACATTCACCGTCAAATAATCCGCATATTGACCAACCTCTTGAATAAGTAATCGGTAATCTTTTTCTGGCTCTATTTGATCTTTATTCATACCAATATTCAAGCCTACTGGTACATTTACAGAAGAACTTTTGCCTCTAAACTTTTGAATATTCTCTTTAAATACGGCAACACCTTCATTAGGAAACCCCATACGGTTAATCACAGATTTTGTTGCAACATGCCTAAATACACGTGGTGTAGGATTACCTACCTGAGCTTTCGGGGTCACAGTTCCAACCTCAACAAAACCAAACCCCATTCCTATAATTCCAGAAATCGCCTCCGCATTTTTATCAAATCCCGCCGCCAAACCAATCGGGTTAGGAAAAGAAACCCCCATCAAATTACTTTCTAATCTACTGTCCTTCATAGCGTTCTTTTTTGGTATAACGCCCATCTTTAATACTTTGATCGTAAGTTTATGTGCCGTCTCAGGTTTTAACTGAAACACGAATGGTTTTATCAATCCGTACATCTATCTACCCCCCATGTGCTTGTAACCAACTTTCATATAATTCCAGCCAGTAATAGCAGTCATCACCGCTGCGACTAAAAGTCCAACTTGCCCAATTAATAACGTGTGTGGCAAGACAACATCACCAGCATTACCAACAATTAGAAAGCCCAAAGCAACCATCTGTACAGTTGTTTTCCATTTTGCTAATTGTGTGACATGCACCGTTACATTCTTCGGACCAAGAAATTCACGAAGACCAGACACAAGGAATTCGCGCACCATAATCACAACCGCAGGCACAATCCACACACCATCCAAACGATCAACGGCTGCCAAAACAACCAATAAGCTCCCAACCAAGACTTTATCTGCAATGGGATCTAAGAAACGTCCAAAATCAGATATTTCATCCATTTTTCGCGCAAAATAACCATCCAAAAAATCGGTTACAGCGGCTAAAGTATACAAACCAACAGCACACCACACTGCCCATGCATCAGGCAAATATAGAAGCCATATAATAAAAGGAATCATCACGATCCGTGCAATCGTCATTAAGTTTGGTAATGATGTGAACATAGCTCTTCCCCGTATTTATAGCTGTGAACTTATATATAGTGTGTATAGCCCCCATGATAAACATAATTTTTAGAATAAATAACAATTCTTACCCCTCTTCTGTGTATATCAAACACGCCCTCTTGACCTCATAGACATAAGACATATATATTTATTTTCATAAAGCGTACAAAAGAAAGCTGAGATACCAACATGGGAAAAAAGTTATTAAGACTGACAGTAGATTTTGACGTTCACAACAATGAAGAATTCAACACCTTTCGCCAACAAATTACGGATGAGTTCTTACGAATGGCTACTAAAAAAGATAAAGGAACAACAATAGAAAGCATTACGCCAGATCAAAACTGTTCTTCTGGGCACGTTGTTTGTTTACATTTTTCAGGAAAACCTACAAAGGATCAGCAACAATGGATACAAGAGCACCACTAACCAAACAACAACCCAAACCTAGTTTCATTTTCGTTCAAAGTTGCCGCGCGATGAATTTGTAGGTTCTCACTCCACGTATCTGAAAGCCCTCGGCTCCCCTTAAAAGCAATGATCTGCCCCGCTTTAATCATCCCAACATCTACCCCTAACGCGTTCAAATAGTCATCTTGCTCACCAAACGGCAGACCGTGTAAAATATCATATTGTGTCCTTGAAAGTCGTCCCTTAACAAACTCAGTTGATTTATCACCCAAAGCATTCCCCACGACCCTATACTTAAATCCTGTATCAACATGCATACCTTTAGCACGGTCTACCTTCCCCACAGGATTAAACGGAATACTCATCATCGGTGCTCTACTGTCTAATGTCTTATAAATCTCGCGCGCTTTCACTTCCATGTTCTTTGCATGTTCAAAGAAATCAACATTCAGGCGCGATACACCACGAGGCATAAATTGTGACTTATAGCGATACTGACTTAAGAACGAGACAGTTTGAGGATAATCAATGTCTTCACTTTTATCGAGAAAGTATGACGCAGCATCAACAAATGAAGCATCATTGTAAATGACAGCAAGTATGCTTGAATCATTGAGATGAATAGCATCATTTGTATCTGTAATTTCGATATGCATTGCTACTCCCCCCTAAGAAGGGAGTATACATAATATATAAATATTAAAATATCAATGAAAAAGGAAGATACTTATTATCCAGCTGCTTTTTTAGCACCACTATTCGCAGCACCTTTAGGCTCACGAAGAACATATCCTCGTCCCCACACAGTTTCCACGTAGTTTTCACCACCCGTAGCAAGCTCAAGCTTTTTACGAAGCTTACAGATAAAGACATCAATAATTTTAAGCTCAGGCTCATCCATTCCACCATATAAATGGTTAAGGAAGGCTTCTTTTGTAAGTGTTGTCCCCTTACGAAGTGCCATAAGTTCTAGTATTCCGTACTCTTTTCCTGTCAGATGAACAGTGTCACCCTCAACATCAACAGTACGTGAATCTAGGTTAATATTAATGTTCCCAACTTTAATTATACTTTGCGCATGACCTTGTGAACGTCTTACTATTGCCTGAAGACGGGCAACTAACTCACGCTTATCAAATGGTTTTGTAAGATAATCATCGGCTCCGTATCCAAGGCCTTTGATCTTATTTTCCATTTCACCAAGACCTGACAAGATCAAGATCGGTGTTTCAATCTTAGAATCACGCATTTGCTTAAGCACATCGTAACCGTCCATATCAGGAAGCATCAAATCAAGGATAATAATGTCATAGTCATATACTTTACTGAGGTCTATACCATCTTCGCCAAGGTCAGTAACATCAATTACATATCCTTCTGATTTCAGCATTAGCTCAATACTTTTCGCTGTAGAACTATCATCTTCTATGAGTAAAACGCGCATGGACTTTCTTCCTTACTTTTATAAATTTTCAGATTCTGTTAATCTTTATTAACAAATAGTTTAACAAATATTAAAAAAGTTAACAAATGTTAAAAAACATTATTATTCTGTCAAACCCAATATATACTAAATTATGACCTCAAAAATAGCTGAACAAACCTCTGAACGCCTTAAAAACATCCCTCCTCACGAAATCTATGGTGAGGTCACAAAAGTTCTTGGCTTAATGATAGAAATAAAGGGCTTTGGCGCAGATTTAACCGTCGGATCACGGGTTATTTTACACCCTGTTAAAAAGAAACCCATCCCATGTGAAGTCATTGGATTTAAAGATAAATCAGCAGTCCTTCTTCCTTTCGGACGTTTAGAAGGTGTAGGACTGGGGTGTCGTGCAGTGTTCACAAACATACTGCCCGTCATTTACCCATCAGAAAGTTGGCTAGGACGCGTGATAAATGGTCTTGGTGAGCCAATAGATGGCAAAGGTCCTCTTATTTCGGGTTCACACCCTATTTCAATCAAAAATAATCCCCCTCCTGCACACCAACGAAAGCGAATTGGCGAAAAATTAGACCTCGGCGTGCGTGCCGTGAATACATTTACCGCCCTCTGCCAAGGGCAAAGAATGGGTATTTTTGCGGGATCGGGGGTTGGTAAATCCGTTTTACTCTCCATGATGGCAAAATACACAGCCGCTGATATCTCTGTTATTGGGCTAATTGGCGAACGTGGACGAGAAGTGCAAGAATTCCTTGAGGACGATTTGGGCGAAGAAGGCTTAAAACGCTCAGTTGTTATCGTTGCCACAGGGGATGAACCCGCTCTCATGCGCCGTCAAGCTGCTTACATTACACTCTCAGTCGCTGAATATTTCAGAGAGCAACAACGGCAAGTTCTTTGTCTGATGGATTCCGTAACGCGCTTTGCAATGGCACAACGTGAAATTGGACTTTCTGCGGGTGAGCCACCAACGGCAAAAGGCTATCCACCAACAACGTTTGGTGAACTCTCTCGCCTTCTTGAACGCGCAGGTCCAGGGATATACGGACAAGGAGATATCACAGGGTTATTCTCTGTCCTTGTTGAAGGAGACGATGACAACGAACCTATTTCAGATGCCGTGCGAGGAATTTTGGATGGTCACATTGTGATGCAACGCGAAATTGCTGAACGTGGTCGCTATCCTGCGATTAACGTCCTCAAATCCATATCGCGTTCACTTCCTATGGCACTTTCAGATGAGCAAAACGAAATAGTGAAAAACGCAAAAAAAATCATCAGCACCTACGAAGACATGGGAGAACTTATCCGCCTTGGGGCTTACCGCAAAGGAAGCGACCCACTTGTAGACCATGCCATTGAGATTTATCCAGCAATAGAAGAGTTCCTCAGCCAAAACAAAGGCGACAGCTCTACCATTGAAGAATCTTTTACTGCCCTTGCTCAAATCATCGGCATAAATACCGAGGAAACACATGTAGAGGATGATAATGGCGAAGCTTGATGGCCTCATCCGTATTCAGAAACACCGTGTCGACGAAAAACAGAAGATTCTCGCACGTCTATATCGTGAGCAAGAAGAGTATGAGCGCCAAAAACAAGACAAAACAGACCAAATAGCGCGTGAAAAACGCGTTGCCGAAAGCATGGCAAATGACGTTCTCATTCAACTATCATTCTCAAAATTTCGAGCCGCCGCAAATGACGCAATAGAAAAATTCAATGATAAAATTGAGAAGGTAAAAACACGTATAACCTTGGCGCAAGATGACATCCGCGTAGCTTTCGAAGACCTAAAGAAAACAGAAATTGTCGACCGCACACGTAAAGCAAAAGAACGTAAAGAACGTGAAAAAAAAAGAAACGGATGAAATGAACGAAATAGGTCTTGAGAACCACAGACGCAAAACAGCTAAATTACTATAATTTCCAGATTTCTAAAATATCGTCACCCAGACGTTCGCTTTCAAGAAGACTTAAGCGTAAGCACTCATCCATCCCCTCAACATTCAATATAGGAAGCGCGGGAACACCGTCCCCACCAATGATCTTAGGCGCACGAAACCAGAGCAATTGATCAACCATACCTTCTCGCAAAAATGTAGAGATAGTATCGCCACCACCTTCAATCAAAACCCGAGTCATTCCTTTTTGTGCAAGAGCTTGCAACACATCCAAAGCGAAAAACCGTCCATCAAGATCAGGTTTTAACTCAATCAGTATAAGCCCTAGGTCACAAAGATTTTTTTTCTTATCCGAAGGAGCTCCTTCGTTACAAACAATCCAGACAGGGTGATTTTTCGAACTCAAAACAAGTTTACATTCCAGTGGGATTTTTAAATCACGGTCTATGATTATTCTAACAGGTTGGAAGCCATCATGCCCATCAAGCCGAACAGTAAGGGATGGGTCATCAGCAAGAACTGTCCCTATTCCACATAAAACAGCATCATGCATTGCGCGAAATATATGTCCACGTTGGCGGGAGAGGCTTCCCGTAATCCATTTACTTTCACCAGATTTTGTTGCTATGCGTCCATCAAGTGACGACGCTATCTTGGCAGATACAAAAGGACGGTTTTCTTGAGAAAATAAGAAGAAGCCCTCATTTAGCGCATTGGACTCATTACCAAGAACGCCTTCATCAACGATAATCCCTGCATCTTTAAACTTTTGAATCCCGCCACTATGCTCGCTTGTTTGAAAAGGATCACGACAAGAGATAACAACACGCGCCACCCCTGCTTCAATCAACTCATCAACACATGGTGATGTTACTCCATGGTTATTACATGGCTCAAGCGTGACATACACAGTAGCCCCTAATGCCTTATCACCCGCCATTTCAAGTGCACGACGTTCCGCATGCGGGCGCCCATGATCCGCTGTTCTCGCTTCCCCAGCAATGACTCCGTCCTTAACAATCACACAGCCAACAGAAGGGTTAGGCGCAACACGCCCAAGCCCCTGTTGTGCAAGATCAAGAGCCCTCCTCATAAATTCTATATCGAAAACATCCTCACTCATGCCAAGAACAACACGCACCGCTTAGATCAATGTCATGCCCTGATTTTTTTATTTTGGCTTCCAGATAATTTACATTATCTGCGTTCACATGAACCTCTGTCGGAACACGCGCAACAACTTTCATGCCATAGTTCACAAGCTGATCCACTTTATCGGGGTTATTAGAAAGCAATTTGAGCGCTGATATACCTAGTGCACCCAACATTTCTGATGCAACTTTGTAATCTCGCGCATCATCTGGTTGCCCAATATGTTGATTTGCCTCATAGGTATCCATACCCTCTTCTATCTGAAGCTTATAAGCATCAAGCTTATTATAAAGTCCAATTCCACGCCCCTCTTGAATAAGGTAAAGCAGAATGCCTCCATCTTGCGCCATACGATCCATAGCATCTTGCAACTGTCCTCCACAATCACACCGCGTTGATCCAAAAACATCTCCCGTCAAACATTGTGAGTGCAACCGAACCAAAGGTGCATCAGAAGATTCAGAGTCCCCATCAAAAACCAACGCAACATGTTCAAGTTGATCTGAAAGACCTGAAAAGGAAACAACACGAACCTGATAACCATTTCGTATCGTAAGGGGAACGTCTGCACGAATACGTACACCGTTCGTAGAGTCTGTTATAAAAACACCGTTAGTCATTAAGCAACCTCACAATATTTAATAAATAGAGGCTCTAGGTAAACGCAACATGATTAGACGCGTGTGCTCTACTCACAACCAAGCTTACTACGCTCTTGCTCACCACGGCGAACAATTGCAGAAGACGTGCGTCCAAACTCTCTATCTAGCTGAGTAAAGGACACGCATGCATCATCTTTACGACCAAGCCCACTGAGGGACAGACCCAACTTCAAAAGATTATCTGCTGCCTTTATACCTTTAGGCGCTTTTTGATAGGCATCAGCAAAGATACGCGCCGCCTTCTCATAGTCATTTTGAACATAGTGTGTTTCACCCAACCTATAGCGCGCATTATTCGTCAGGGATTCTTTCGGGTATTTATCAATAAACGCCTTGAATGCCTCTTGTGCACTCACATTATCCCCACTCTTTAAAAAAGCATAGGCACGGTCATACACATCTGTCGGAGACGGTGCCTCAGACAAATTCTGAACAGTGTTATTTTCACCATTTGTCATCAAAGGTGATGTACCTGATGTTTGACTATTTTGAGGTACAATCGGCGGTTGGTATGGTTGAATTTGATTAGCTTTAGCGTGAGTCTCTACTTGAGAGCCCGTATAGGCTTGCGCATTCAACGCATCAACTTTCATATTGAGTTGATCCACATTATACTGGAACTGCTCAACAAGACCGCGAAGATCTCTGATTTGCGTTTCAAGATCATTCATCCGCACATCCATTTGCGCACGGTATTTCTGATCATCCGCAATCGCTCCACCAACACTTGCAGGAAGAGTTTCTCCCTTATAGACAGCCTTGGATAGTGTCTGAACATCACGTTCGACACGGCTTAAACGATTATACAAATCGCTCTGTGCCACGGCCTGAATAGAAGGGAAAACGAATAACGCAAAACAGGCCAAAAAAATGGCCCATTTAGTTCTCAATAGTTTTGTAGAAGAGTTCATAAAAACCCTCTCTTAAAAATATTAGTTAATAGTTGTTACGCCACGGCGATTTTGAGCCCAAGCTGAAGGATCATTATCAAACACAACAGGACGTTCTTTACCATAACTCACAACTGAAAGACGAGATGCATCAACACCAAGTGCAGCAAGATAACTTTGCACAGCATTCGCATGACGCTCACCCAACGCTAAGTTATATTCACGTGTTCCACGCTCATCCGCATGACCTTCAATTGTAACGGAAAGATTTTGGTACTGAGACAACCACTGTGCTTGACGTTCAAGAACGGCACGTGCTTCACCACTTAAATTATAACTATCATAACCGAAGAAAATACGGTCTCCAACGTTCTCAACAAGATCTTCTGATGAACCAGGAAGAGCTGTACCACTTACGTCATAACCAGTTCCATCAACTCCCGTTGAAATACCTTCACGGTCAGATGTAACAACAACACCTTCATCAATAGCATCATTACCTGTACATGCTGTCACAAACAGAGAAAGAAGAATTATCATAAAAATACGTAATGGCATCGCGTTAACTCCTGCACCTTTTAAAAAATAAAATGATTCAAACGAATCTATAGCGTCTAAACTAGGACACTCACTAAAAAAAACAACCCATGAACACCAAGCTTATTGAACGATCCTCTGTTTTTTAGCTTTACTATACGTCGCCTTCTAACTCACGCAGCAGCATAAGAGCATCTTCTCTGTCTGCTTGAGAATCCACAACATCCACATATTTCCGAAGCAATGTGATTGCCTCCATACGCCTTCCTGCACGCGCATTCAGTATCCCCGCCTCAAACAGTAACCGCGGATCATTAGGGAGAATTAGACGCATAATATCGACACGCTCTAACGCTGCGTCAAAATCTTCTTCCGAAATCAAACGCGTCTTAATATTATTTTGAAGGCGGACAATTACATCCCTGTTCGTCATAGCCTCATAGTAATCCGACGAGAGCTCGGCATGTCCGCCGACTAAATCTTTCAGCTTTTCTCGCAAATCATGCGCTTCCATAACACGCGCACCATCAAAAGGATCAAAAACAATTCTTTCTCCACCACACTCAATACGCAAAAAAACATGTGCGGGAAAACTCAAAGCTTGTACATGCCAACCAAGAGCCTTCGCAACAGCCATATATAAGATTGATAACGTGACAGGTAGTCCACACCGCCTATCTATAACAGACATGATATCCGCATTATCTAAGCGATCAAAATTTTCAGAATCTCCATCATATTCTTCCTGAGAAAACAAAACATCACGCAATACATTCAGTTGGTTTTTCGCGGTATCATTCAAACCATCAAACGCTTGCTCACAAGCCTCAATCATACGGTCTATATGTAGGGTATAACGTTCGGTCAACCGACCAGGATGATCCAATGCAGCAATTAATAAAGCGGTTTGAAATAAATCAATATCAGCATCAAGTTGTTCGCCAACTTCACTTAACTGTGAAAGAATATTTGATGCTTGTGACTCAATCAAACGAACGCCCTTTCTTAATCACTCTGCCTTAATCATTCAGTGGATATGCTTGCACAGATTCTCTTAAGCCACCAGAATACGTTGACGACTGTTGCACCGGTGCGACTTGTTGTCCGCCATTTCCAGCCCATTGACCAGGAGGAGGCAAATTTTTATTCGAAACATATGGCTCAGGTCGTGACATCGGGGAAAGCCCCTCTGGACTTCTTGAATATGGAGACATCAACGGTGGAGGAACATCTCCGCCTGCTTGAGGAGAGATAGCGCTTTCTATTGGTTGCCCAACTGAATACTGATCATATTGCCCTTGAGATGACGCATTCAACGTATCTTGCGTCAGAGGCTGCCCCGCGAATTTCACGTAACTCACAACTTCTTTAACACCAGAAATTGTGCGCGCCTGATCAATGACTTTATTCAACTCATTTTGGTTTTGAGCAACACCCATAAGGTAAATTCCGCCTTGAACCGTATCAATGGAGTAGTTAATAGACTGAACATCTCTATCAAGCGTCAACTTCGTACGCAACTGCGCTGTAATCCAAACATCACGAGCATAGCCAGGAAGCCCTTCGCTCTCAGCAACACGGATTTCATTAATCACCTGTTTAACACCCTTCGGTTGCCACGCTAAACGCACAGCATCCACACGATGTTGAGAATTTTGAACAACACCTGTAATCAACACACGACCTTGATTAACCGTCAAATCCAATTTTCGGAAAATATCTACATCTTGCTGAAACCACAAATTATTTATTTGCGTTTGGACTTTAAAATCAGTAACAGCGCGCGATATGCCACCTTCTTTCGCCGCTTCTATTCCAGTTTTAGCGCCTGCACCAAGAGCAATGCCAAGTGTCGTACACCCAGAATTTAACGCCATTAAGGAAACAAGCCCCAACATTGATAGTATTTTTGTAGTTTTCATCGACGTACATCCATTCCTGTATTTTTATAATCGCATAACGATAGAATCAGCTAGAAGGTTCTACTGTTCCTAATATGATAGTCCGTACGTTTAAGATGTCCATGCATGGACTAGGTGCTTGATAGAAAAAGGTGGGGATATGATGATAGCATCAAAGCGCATATCTATACTATTTCCAAGTTTTTCCATCATTAGATAATGCTCTGCCGCGCGCATAATTCGTTTTTGAGAAACAGAAGAGATAGACAAAATTCCCTGCTCATAATTTGGACGACGCTTCACCTCAACAAAAACCAACACATTTCTTTTCTTGGCAACAACATCGACTTCACCAACAGGTGTTTTATAACGGTTTTTCAGTATTTTATAGCCTTTAAGCATTAAAAAAATTATTGCGATTCTTTCTGCCCAAAGTCCCTTTTTATAATCATTACGCTTATTCATTTTTTACTGTCAAAGCATGTTCATAAACCTTCTTTTTAGGCCAACCAGATTGATCCATAACAATGCGCACAGATTCTTTCACAGAATGCTTCTGCTCATGTATTTCACACCGAAGCTGTTTAAGGATATCATCATCGTTCAGTTCTTTTACATCCCCCTCACCCGATACAATAAAAACAACTTCCCCCTTAATGGGTTTTGCCTCAAGTCGACCAATTAGCTCAGAGCATGTTCCAGATAACACTTCCTCATATGATTTCGTAAGCTCACGCGCCACGACAACATGCCGCTCACCCATAACCGTTTGTACCGCACGAATACTATCCACAATCCTACGTGCACTCTCATAATACACCTGCGTAACGGGAACATCTTTCCAGCGTTTAAGGTAATCCTCGCGTGCTTTTTTCTTCGTTGCCAAAAAGCCTAAAAAGATAAACTGATCTGTTGGCATCGCAGAAAGCTGTAACCCCGTCAGCGCTGCATTCGCACCGGGTATAGATGTGACATACAAACCCTTTTCAACACATTCAGCGACCAATTTGTACCCTGGGTCTGCAATCAACGGAAGTCCCGCATCACTACATAAAGCTACGGACTGTCCTTGCTCAATAATGTTTATAATATTCTCACGTGCTGGGAGGTTACTATGATCATTGTACTTAATTTTTTTGGTTGGAATACCGTAATGGTGCAGAAGCTTACCTGTAACCCGCGTATCTTCACATGCCACAAAATCAACTGACATGAACGTCTCTAATGCTCTTAAACTAATATCCTTTAAATACCCTATCGGTGTGCCAACAAGGTAAAGCCCCGCCCGAAGCGAGACCTTGTCCACAGTAAGCTTAATAGTTGTAGGGGGATTGTTGTGTTTCATCTCATCTCGCATTAAGAATAAATATCACATTAAAATATATAT
>JAESUK010000092.1 GCA_016763095.1 Alphaproteobacteria bacterium | reverse complement strand
TTTACCTATCTGCATTTGGCACCAGACCCAAAACAAGCGGAAGCCTTAATCGAATCAAAATGTGTTGCGATTGCCTATGAAACAATCACAGGAGAAGACGGTAGGGGGTTGCCACTCTTAGAGCCAATGAGTGTCGTTGCAGGACGTTTGTCCGTGCAAGAGGGCTCACATCACCTACAAAAGCATTGTGGTGGTCTAGGGCGACTTATGGGCGGAGTTGTTGGAGCATTACCTGCGAAGGTACTTGTAATCGGCGGAGGAATTTCTGGCTTTAACGCTGCGGATGTCGCCGTTGGAATGGGCGCGGATGTTACCATACTTGAACGCTCAGAGGATCGTATGATGTTCTTACAGGATCATTTTGGAAAAAAGGCTACAGTTTTATTCTCAGATAATGATTCGTTATCCAAGTCATTGGTCGAATCGGATTTGGTGATTGGGGCTGTTTTGGTTCCAGGGGCCGCTGCACCAAAGCTTGTAACGCGCGATATGCTCAAAACAATGAAACAAGGGGCTGTCATGGTTGATATTGCAATTGATCAAGGAGGGTGCTTTGAAACAAGCCATGCGACCACACATGATGATCCTGTGTATGTCGTGGATGGGATACTGCATTACTGTGTTGCAAACATGCCTGGAGCGGTTCCGTTAAGTTCTACACTGGCTTTGAACCATGCTGTGTTGCCGTATGCTCTCAAGCTTGCAAATGATGGATGGAAAGCCTGTATGTTGGAAAGCGTAGCCTTCAAAGAGGGCTTAAATGTGTGCCATGGAAAAATTACCAATAAAGATGTTGCACTGTCATTAAAAATGGACTACATACTGAACCCGCCGGAATTAACGGCATGAATACACTCTCTTGCGCGGGCGTAGTTCAGTTGGTTTAGAACGCCGCCCTGTCACGGCGGAGGTCGCGGGTTCAAGTCCCGTCGCTCGCGCCATTTACTTCAAGAGTATTAAGAAACGCCACCAAATTTGAGTGGCGTTTTTCTTTGCCTGAGTTCATAATTTTAATGAGAATGAATCGCAGATAAAATACTTGTTATATAAGGTGTTTATAATCTTGAGGTGGCTATGAATTTCAGCTAGAAATGAAGCAATAAAAATGTAGAATCTGGACATCATGGCTTCAAACGAATTTCTATTAGAATATCTACCAATCATAATCTTCCTGATGATCGCGGGCGGTATGGCTTTTGCTATGATTATTGCCTCATTGATTGTTTCAAAAAGAAACCCCGACTCGGAAAAGAATGCGCCGTATGAATGTGGTTTTGATGCGTTTGATGACGCACGTTCTAAGTTTGATGTAAGATTCTATCTCGTAGCTATTTTGTTTATCATCTTTGATTTAGAGATTGCGTTTCTTTTTCCTTGGGCTGTTACGCTCGGGAAAATTGGTTTAATCGGTTTTTGGTCGATGGTGGCATTCTTGGGAATACTTACTATTGGTTTCATTTACGAATGGAAAAAGGGAGCCCTTGATTGGGAATAGAACTATGTCTCACGACCGTCATATTATAGAAGCACCTAAAGCACCTTTTCAAACAAAGACAAGCTTTCCGCGTCCAGAATCTCAAAATGTTGTTCCAGAAGCTTTGGTAAAAACACTCGAAGAGAAGGGGTTTGTTCTAACATCAACAGACAAGCTCTTTGATTGGGCGAGAACTGGGTCACTATGGCCAATGACATTTGGGTTGGCATGCTGTGCTGTTGAAATGATTCATTCTTACATGAGTCGTTATGACTTGGACAGATTTGGTATCATTCCGCGTCCATCTCCGCGTCAATCAGATGTGATGATTGTGGCAGGAACACTTACAAACAAAATGGCGCCTGCACTGCGCCGTGTTTATGATCAAGTGCCAGAACCACGTTGGGTGGTTTCAATGGGGTCATGTGCAAATGGTGGGGGGTACTACCATTATTCTTACTCTGTTGTACGTGGCTGTGATCGTATTGTTCCCGTCGACATATATGTGCCGGGATGCCCACCAACTGCCGAAGCGCTCGTTTATGGACTTCTCCAGCTACAAAAAAAAATACAACGCGAAGATACAAGGTTAACAAGATAAACTTATGAGCAATAGTGTTGAACAAAGCCTAATAGACTTGGCACAATATATTAAATCTTACACAGAGCTTTCTGTGCAAGATTATGCTGTTGTCAAAGGCGAGCTCTCCATTGAGACAACCAGAGATGGCGTGCATAAGCTGCTCGTCTTCTTGCGTGATGATCAAAGATGTTTGTTTAAGCAATTAACGGATGTTTGTGGTGTTGACTATCTTGATCGTGAGGAGCGCTTCGAAGTTGTCTACCATTTAGTGTCCTTGGTTCACAATGTAAGGTTACGCATTAAGCTTTCAACGGACGAAAATACACCTGTGCCAACCGTGTCTGATGTGTACAGCTCTGCAAACTGGGCGGAACGCGAAGTATGGGACATGTACGGCGTTATGTTCTCTGATCACCCTGACCATCGCCGTATTCTTACGGACTATGGCTTTGATGGTCATCCACAACGGAAAGACTTCCCACTGACGGGATATGTAGAGCTGCGCTATGACGAAGATGAAAAACGTGTGGTGTATGAACCTGTTAAATTGACACAAGACTATCGTGTATTTGATAATTTAAGCCCATGGGAAGGTGGCGCTAATACACCTCTTCCGGGGGATGAAAAATCTTCTGTACGTCCGCACGCACCAGAAAATGGATATGTGCCAAGTAACCCAATCGATGGTGTAGAGGGAGCAAAATAATCATGCCAAATTCTACGTTAAATAATGCTGTTGAAATGGATAAAGAAACACAAATTCGTCCATACACAATGAATTTTGGTCCTCAACATCCTGCTGCCCATGGTGTTCTACGCTTGGTGCTTGAAATGGATGGGGAAATTGTTGAGCGTGCTGACCCGCATATCGGTTTGCTTCACCGTGGAACTGAAAAGCTAATTGAATATAAGACATATATGCAAGCGTTGCCTTATTTTGATCGCTTGGACTATGTGTGCCCAATGAATCAAGAACACGCCTTTGCTTTGGCGACAGAGAAGCTCTTGGGGATTACGGTTCCTGAAAGAGGGCAATACATTCGCGTACTCTTCTGCGAGCTTGGACGAATACTCAGTCATATCTTGAACATCACAACCTTTGCTCTTGATGTTGGTGCTATTACACCTGCGCTTTGGGGCTTTGAAGAACGCGAGAAGGGGATGGAGTTTTATGACCGTGCCTGTGGCGCGCGCCTTCATGCAAACTACTTCCGCCCAGGTGGTGTAAGCCAAGACATTCCAGATGGCTTGCTCGACGATATGATGGCATGGACAGAAACATTTCCTGAAACGCTGGGTGATCTGGACACCCTGTTAAGCGATAACCGTATTTTCAAACAAAGAACGGTTGATATAGGCACTGTATCAAAAGAAGATGCGCTCGACCTTGGGTTCACGGGACCAATGTTACGTGGCTCTGGTGTGGCATGGGATCTTAGAAAATCTCAACCATATGATGTTTACGACAAAATGGAATTTGATGTTCCTGTTGGAAAAACAGGAGACTGCTACGCTCGATATCTGATCCGTATGGAAGAAATGCGCCAATCTCTAAAAATCATGCAACAATGTATCCGAAATATGCCGAAAGGTGCGGTGAAAGTTGATGATTACAAAATATCTCCGCCACCGCGCGTTGAGATGAAGCGTTCTATGGAGGCGATGATCCATCACTTTAAATTGTTCAGTGAAGGCTATCACGTTCCCGCTGGGGAAACATACACAGCTGTAGAGGCTCCAAAAGGTGAGTTCGGTGTGTATCTCATTTCTGATGGCACAAACCGTCCATATCGCTGTCGTGTTCGTGCCCCGGGATTTTATCACTTGGCCGCGCTCGATTCTATGAGTAGAGGACACATGCTTGCCGATGCCGTGACGGTTATTGGCTCAATGGATATTGTTTTTGGGGAGATTGACCGCTAATGAAACCAAAGTTTGAACCAAACGCAAAATACCAACCAAAGGAGTTTACTTTCAAAAGCAAAAAGAAAGTAAAGAACATTTTGGCGAACTACCCGTCTAATCAAGCGCGTAGTGGGATTATGCCATTGCTTGATTTGGCACAACGTCAAATGGGTGAAGAGGGTGCAAAAGCCAAAAAGCCTTTCGGTGGATGGATTACCCGTGCGGCGATGGATCATATTGCCGAGGTTGTTGGACAGCCTCCAATGAAAGTATATGAAGTGGCCACGTTTTACTCAATGTATAACCTTGCTCCTGTTGGAAAAAACCTCGTGCAGTTTTGTACAACGACACAATGTTGGTTATGTGGCTCGACCAAGATTTTAGAAGCTGCGGAAAAACACTTAAAAGTTAAAATAGGCGAGAGCACAAAAGACGGTCTCTTCACCCTAAAAGAGGTTGAATGTCTTGGCGCGTGCGTAAACGGACCTATGATACAAATCAACGACGATTACTATGAAGATTTAACAGCAGAGACAATGGTTGATGTGCTCATCGCATTGACGGCAGGCAAAAAACCTAACGTTGGCTCGCAAACCAAACGTCATGGCTCAATGGCGCTTTCTGGTCCAACAAGTTTGGAAAAAGAAGCGAAGAAAGCGGGAGTGGTTTAACATGCTACAAGATAAAGACCGCATATATACGAACCTATATGGCTTTGAGAGTTTTTCACTTCCAAGCGCGAAGAAGCGTGGAGACTGGGATAAAACGGGCGAGATCATTAAAAAAGGCAAAGACTGGGTCATTGATGAAATGAAAAAATCTGGTCTGCGTGGTCGCGGTGGAGCTGGATTCCCAACAGGATTAAAATGGTCATTCATGCCTGATCCAGAAAAAACAGGTAAGCCACATTACTTGGTGATCAATGCGGATGAGTCCGAGCCAGGAACATGTAAAGATCGCGATATATTACGCCATGATCCTCATAAACTGATTGAAGGTGCTTTGATCGCAGGTTTTGCAATGGGCGCACACGCCGCATACATATATATCCGTGGAGAATTTTTTAACGAAGGTTCTGCTGTTGTTAAGGCAATTAAAGAAGCCTATGACGCAGGATTACTGGGCAAGAACGCCGCTAAATCTGGGTGGGACTTCGATGTCTATCTTCACCGTGGAGCTGGTGCTTATATTTGTGGTGAGGAAACAGCCCTTATCGAAAGCTTAGAAGGCAAAAAAGGACAACCTAGAAATAAGCCTCCATTTCCCGCTATGGCAGGGCTATATTCTTGCCCAACAACGGTCAATAATGTTGAAACAATCGCCAATGTCCCAACAATTCTTCGCAGAGGCGGGGATTGGTTCGCGGGACTTGGCATCAATGAAAAGAACACAGGATCGAAACTCTTTTGTATTTCAGGGCATGTGAATCAGCCATGTAATGTTGAAGAAGAGATGGGTATTCCACTTAAAGAACTAATTGAAAAGCACGCGGGCGGCGTACGTGGTGGCTGGGATAATTTAAAAGCTATTATTCCGGGTGGATCATCAACGCCTGTTCTTCCAAAAGATACATGTGGCACAATCACGATGGACTTTGATTCATTGCGCGAAGCAGGCACAGGGCTTGGAACCGCGGGTGTTATTGTTATGGATAAAGACACAGACATCGTTTATGCGATTGCGCGTCTATCACAGTTTTATATGCATGAGAGTTGTGGTCAATGTACACCATGCCGTGAAGGTACGGGCTGGCTATGGCGCACAATGCAACGCATGTATACGGGGAATGCAACAATTGATGAAATCGATATGTTGTATGACCTAACCAAAGAAATTGAAGGACAAACTATTTGTGCATTGGGCGATGCTGCGGCATGGCCTGTTCAGGGACTTATTCGTCACTTTAGACCTGAGATGGAAGCCCGAATTTTGGACTATAGAAAAAAGTTAAAAGCAGCGTAAAGGAATAAACGGCGATGCCAAAACTAATGATTAACGGAATGGAAATTGAAGTCGATGCAGGAACATCTATCCTGCAAGCGGCAGAGATGCTTGGCATCGAGATTCCACGGTTTTGCTATCACGATAAATTAAGCGTGCCAGCGAACTGTCGTATGTGCTTGGTTGAAGTGAAGGGCGCGCCAAAGCCTGTTGCTTCTTGTGCTATGGCCGCAGGCGATGGCATGGAAATCACGACAAATTCTGAAGTGATTAAAAAAGCCCGTAACGGTGTCATGGAAATGATGTTGATCAATCATCCGCTAGATTGCCCTATTTGTGACCAAGGTGGTGAATGTGATCTACAAGACCAAGCCTTTGGATATGGCTTTGATCGTTCTCGCTATAGAGAAACAAAACGCTCTGTGAAAGATAAA
This sequence comes from Alphaproteobacteria bacterium, assembly GCA_016763095.1. Lineage (GTDB taxonomy): Bacteria > Pseudomonadota > Alphaproteobacteria > Micavibrionales > Micavibrionaceae > UBA1850. The sequence continues at coordinate 1,177 of JAESUK010000092.1, read as the reverse complement.
GATTTAGGCCCCCTGATTAAAACCGTTATGACGCGCTGTATTCAATGTACACGTTGTGTGCGCTTTGGTGAGGAAATTGCGGGAACAGCTGATTTGGGTATTCTTAATCGTGGGGAAGATGTCGAAATTGGTACCTTTGTTGAAAAGGCTGTTTCATCAGAACTTTCTGGAAACATGATTGATATCTGTCCTGTTGGAGCACTGACATCAAAACCTTATGCGTTTACTGCTCGCCCATGGGAGTTAAAGAAAACAGAGAGCATTGATGTGCATGATGCTATTGGCTCTAACATCCGTGTGGATAGCCGTGGTGGCGAGGTTATGCGTATTCTTCCGCGCTTACATGAAGGTGTGAACGAGGAATGGATAAGTGATAAAACACGGTTCTCCTATGATGGGTTGAAAAAACGCCGTTTGGATACACCGTATGTAAGAAACAGCCAAACAAATAAGCTTGAAAAGGCAACGTGGGACGAAGCCCTCGCAAAAGTTGCTGACGTATTGACCAAAACCTCTCCGAATAAAATTGCTGCATTCTCTGGTGATTTCGCAGATGTAGAATCTATTGTCGCCCTTAAAGATTTAATGACATCTCTTGGTGTTAAGAACATAGAGTGTCGTACGGATGGCTCTAAAATAGACCCCACGCACCGCGTAGGATATATCTTTAATTCAGGAATTGCAGGAATAGAAGAAGCGGACGCTATTCTTCTTATTGGAACAAATCCTAAGAAAGAAGCCGCACTTGTAAATGCCCGTATCCGTAAAACATGGCTGGAAAAACAAATTCCAATTGCGTTAATCGGAACGCCTGTTGATCTTCCTTATCCATACCATCATGCAGGTACAACAGCCGATGATATTGTAAAGCTGGCAAAAACTTATGCTAAAAAAGTAAAAGCTAAAAAGCCGATGATTATCGTGAGTGACCAAGTTTTTGCCCGCAATGATGGTGCCGCACTCCATGCCGCACTTTATGATGTGGCAGAACAACTTGGATGCGTACAAGAAGACGAAAACAAGGGGGCATGGAATGGCTTTAATATCCTACATCGTCATGCAGGGCGCGTTGGTGCTTTAGATGTCGGGTTTACGTCTGAAAACACGATAAAAACAGAAGAAATGGACGTTATTTATCTTCTTAATTCAGATGAAGAAAATATTTTAACAAGCTGTA
>JAESUK010000091.1 GCA_016763095.1 Alphaproteobacteria bacterium | reverse complement strand
CCGACCATCCCCACTATGAAGATGCCTTTTTAAGACTATTTCCCAATGCAATTATCTTAGACCACGGTCAAACTGGACATATTAAAAGCGACATGAAAAGCTATCCACCTAGGATATTTATTATAGCTGAAATCCCATGTTTTTTAAGCGACGCACCCTGCAGGTTCTCATACAAAGTATTACATTACGCCAAGTCACATAACTCAATTACTATAATTATTAATGGCTGGTTATATAATGAAAAACCACCTAGCCGAATGGATCAACTTGAGTATTTTCTACTCAATAAATATTACATAAATAAGATTGATTGTTTTTTAGTTCAAAATGACCGAATTAAAAACTCATTAATTGATATGGGCGTACCCACATCAAGTCTTCATGTTACTGGAAACATGAAATACGATTATCTTAATTTGGATTCGCAACAGCTTACCCCTCCAGAGTCTCTGCAAGACTTACTACCAAACCTAACCTCAAGAAATAATAAAATATTTACTGCTGGGTGCATTACTCAAGAACAGGATATGCTACTTATTGTGGAATCATTACGCGCTTTAATAATTGATGAACCCAATATATTATTTATTATCGCCCCAAGATATCCTGAAAAGAAAGAGAACATCAACGTTATAAAAAGCACTTTAGATAAAAACAACATTCCTTATATCTATAGAAGTTCAACTAATGAGATTAGCGAAGGGAATAACAATGTCCTTATACTGGATACAATTGGTGAACTAAAATATTTATACTCAATCTCTCAGGCATGCTATGTAGGTGTTAACCATAACGTATTAGAACCATTAATATATAAAAAGCCAGTTTTTACGTCTGACGGGTGGGAAAAAAATTATCCAAGCTTTGATGTATTCCAACACATGAAAAGTGCAGGACTTATTGTAGAAATCAGTAGTCCACAACAACTAACAATGTTATTAAAAAAATATTTATCTGGCGATGAACCGCCTGATATTAATGACAAACTTTCCAGATTAGCTAACTTTCGGGGAGCAACGAATAAAAGTATTCAGCACCTTCAAGAATTATTGTAGCCCTTACAGCCCCGCCTTAATCAAATCATGCAAACGGATAATGCCTCCATATGTACCTTCCTTACTCACGACTGGTAATACCGATATTTGAGAAGACCGTTGTTCCATCAAATTTAAGGCATCCACAGCCATTGAGTCTAGTGAAATACTAATGGGATTTACTGTCATCATGTCTACCGCGGTTAAATCCACCAGTTTCGCACCTTCGCACGACTCAACAGCCCGCCTAATATCACCATCTGTAATTAACCCATTAACTTTCATAGCATCATCTACAATGCAAATTGCACCTACTCCAGTTGAAGATATACTACAAATAACGTCTTTAAATGATGAGTTTTCTTTCAAAAACACCAGTCTAGTCTCTTCCAAAATCAGCTCACTAACCTTTAGTGTTAACCGTCTTCCAAGGCTTCCAGCAGGGTGATTCAAAGCAAAATCCTCGGCCTTGTACTGCTTCTCACTCATTAAGGCCACAGCCAGTGCATCACTTATGCCCATAGCAACGACCGTACTTGTCGTTGGGGCTAGATTTAGAGGGCATGCCTCCTGCTCAATAGGTGCAACAATTGTTGCATCCGATACATCACTTAAGCTAGAAACGTCCCTACCAACAATAGAAATAACAGAAACCCCTCTTTTCTTAACGGTAGGAATCAAAGCAAGGATTTCACTCGCTTCACCGCTATAGCTATAACATATTAATACATCATCTTTAGACACTATCCCAAGGTCCCCATGCAAAGCATTCATAGGGTCTAGAAAAATTGCTGGTGTTCCTGTACTTGTAAGTGTTGCAGCCATTTTTTGTGCTATAAACCCAGATTTTCCTACTCCCGTAGTAACAACTAACCGCCTACACCCCAATAGTATATTTACACTATATTCAAAATCATCAGGGATCTTAATAGACATCTTATTTAACGAATCAGATGCCAGTTTAAGCGTAGACCGAGCTTTATTAATTATTTCATTCATATTTTTTAAAATTTAATTATTTTGTATTACTTTTTCTTATGCCTATTTTATTAATGAAAGACAGTAAAGCTCTCTTCTTACTCAATTGAAACAGTTTAAATAAGCATTATCCTTTTGCTCTAATGTAATATTTAACTAACTCTTTTAAAGCCATCATCCATTGCCTAACGCTAACCCTAGCTTTTGAATAAAGCAAATAAAGATCTTTCTCACCACCAGAGTTCAACACCTTTTTAGCAATTTCGATTCCCTCGTAATTGGACTCTGACTGTTCTATGAAACGCTGAACAGCCGCCTCTATTTCATTATTTGTTTCAGCAACCCATACACCAGGTAATTTATTGTTATGTATAACGTACTTGCCTCGTAAAAGTGCCTCAAGGTTCACTCTAGGGTAACCATCATGTTCCGTAACCCTAACAAGAAGCCCTACCTTCTCCCATAATGGTTCCATATTCTTAACTTTCCCAACACTTTCAACATTTGAATATTTAGCGAAGAGGTGTTCATTGTCAGCGACAATCACAAAAGTAAGTTGGGGAAATTTAATAATAAGATTCTCCATAAATTTTGAACCATAAAATTTTTGGTTGTCTGTAGGTAGGTATGCCATAACCCCCAAGCTTTTGGTACCCACCACCTCTTTTTCACAGGCAATTCCATAGTCAAAAAGCTGAGTCGTCAATTTACAATCAATTCCTATACTATTCAGCTCGACAACTAACCCAACATGGGTAGTTGTAATATTTACGCTGACAAGCTTATTAACATACTTAGTTGATAACGTAACTTTCGGTACCGTTAATGATTTTAATACGTCCGTCCCCGCCCAATTCCTTACTACTGCAACTCCCATCAATACAGCTAAAGCTATTTGCTTTCGCGCATAATCATCAATTACTCCATAGAACTGAATAACAAGCACATCCACTTTAAAATAATGTTTAATTAAATCTTTTGTAGAAAGTGTGTCGAAGTTCAGAAATTGAATACTTCCACCCTCTTTATTTATAGCCTTAGCAAGTGTTGACACT
>JAESUK010000090.1 GCA_016763095.1 Alphaproteobacteria bacterium | reverse complement strand
CCTGCTGGACGACCGTGGCTTAGTTCTGCTTTTGTGATGCGCCCATCATTGATGGCAGGAACGTCATATCCGTTTTCCCAAAGCTTAGATGTGTTCTCCATACGAACGTCAAATTCACCAGAAAAGAACGCTTCAAGCGCGACGTTGTCATCACGATAATAATCGTAAACAACTTTCTCAAAGTTAAATTTACCTTTATTGATGGCGAGGTCATTGCCCCACCAATTATGGTTGCGTTCGTACGTAATCGAGCGTCCCGCAATGACATCTGTGATTTTATAGGGGCCACTTCCAAGAGGAGGAACAAGCGTTGTTGTGGTTATGTCATTGCCGTCTGCCGTCCAGTAATGCTTTGGAAGGATAGGAAGTTGACTAATAATCAGGGGTAATTCAGCATTTTTATTATGTTTGAATGTAAATTTAACACGAGAGCCAGATGTGGCTTCAACAGTTTTTACATCGCTATAGTAAGCTTTAAAGAAGGGTGTTCCCTTTTCCAAAAGTGTATTAAATGTCCAGATAACATCTTCGGGTGTGATCTGTTTTCCATCATGCCATTTTGCTTCGGGTCTTAAATTAAAGGCGACCCATGACCTATCTTCCGGCATTTCAATGCTTTGAGCAATAAGCCCGTACATTGAAAAGGGTTCATCATTGCTTTGCGCCATAAGACTCTCGGTAAGAAAGCTTGTGCCAAGGAATGTTAAACCTGCAACGGGTGTGCCTTTGACGATATAAGGATTTAAGCTATCAAATGTTCCTGTGCTGGAAAGACGTAAGCGCCCACCTTGCGGTGCATCGGGGTTCACATAGTCTAAATGTGTGAAATCTGGCCCATATTTAACCGAGCCATGCATGGCAATTCCATGAAGTGGCTTAATATTTTCTGCAAAAGTAGGAGCAGAAAAACTTAAAACGAGAATTGATGCGTACAAAGCGCTAAATGATAGAGTTGAATGCAATGATTTCATAAAGAAAACCCCCAGTTCTTATTTATAATAATTATAATAAGGAACGGGGGGCATGTCACGTTTATATAGTAGTTATTGGATGAGTATTAATTCGCTTTTTCACCTTTTGATGATGTCTTGGTTGTGTCGTTTGCAATCCCGTCGCCATCTTTACCTGATCCGATAAGCATTGCATTTGATACGAGTCCTGCATTTTCACGGATTTGTTTTTCAAGTTTGGCATACTTATCAGGATTATCGAGGAGGTATTGTTTTGAGTTCTCACGTCCTTGCCCCATACGTTCTCCATCATAAGAGAACCATGCACCAGCTTTTTCAACAAAGCCACCTTGTACCCCAAGGTCAAGCATTTCACCTGTTTTAGAGATTCCTTTTCCATACATGATATCAAATTCAACTTGACGGAATGGAGGGGCCATTTTGTTCTTTACAACTTTAACGCGTGTTTGATTTCCAACAACTTCATCACCTTTTTTGATTTGCCCAATACGGCGAATATCCATACGAACAGAGGAGTAAAACTTAAGGGCATTACCACCTGTTGTTGTTTCGGGTGATCCAAACATCACACCAATTTTCATACGAATTTGGTTAATGAAGATCACAACTGTACGTGATTTTGAAATAGAGCCTGTAAGCTTACGAAGGGCTTGTGACATTAAACGTGCTTGCAGACCAACATGGTGGTCTCCCATTTCACCTTCAAGCTCAGCTCTTGGAACGAGGGCTGCAACAGAGTCAATAACCAGAACATCGATTGCACCAGAGCGAACCAGCGTGTCTGTGATCTCAAGGGCTTGTTCTCCTGCATCAGGTTGAGAGATCAAAAGATTCTCGACATCAACACCAAGCTTCTTAGCATATGCTGGATCAAGAGCATGTTCTGCATCAATAATGGCACATGTTCCGCCTGTTTTTTGGGCTTCCGCAATAATGTGAAGCGCGAGCGTTGTTTTACCAGAACTTTCTGGTCCATAAATTTCAACGACACGACCACGAGGAACGCCACCAATGCCAAGACCAATATCAAGTCCAAGAGACCCCGTTGAAATAGCCTCAACCTCCATATTGTTGTTCTCACCATTAAGCTTCATAATTGAGCCCTTACCAAAGGCACGTTCAATCTGAGTAAGTGCTGCATCGAGGGCTTTTTGTTTATCTGATGTGGATGTCATAGAACTATCTCCGCTCTTTTTCTTTAATGCTGTAACTGCCATGGCTTAACGCCTCCTTCATTTCTCTCATAGATTATTATTGTGTGCAAAGTGTTTTAAATTTTGTGTTGTCCTTGTCTATGGATAAGAATAGTCCCGTTTTGTTCTTTGTGTCAATAAAAAAGAACAAAAAAAGAACATATGGCGTGTATAGCTAGGCATCAATGACCTCTTTAACCTTTTCAGCAAGCAGTTTAAGGGTAAATGGTTTCGCGAGGAACCAAATATTTTCGCCCATATGTTCTTTAAGGCGTTCTTCTGTATATCCCGACATAAAGATGATCTTTAGATTCGGGTACTGCTCTCTGATCTTTGCGGCAACCGTAGGACCATCCATATCAGGCATCATGACGTCTGTAATAAGAAGGTCGATCTTCGCATCTCCTTCTTTCTTTAAAATTTCTAAAGCCGCCGTCCCGCCATTCGCATCGAGGACTTCATAGCCCTTGTTTGTTAAGGCACGTGTAGAGAATGCGCGCACAGGGTCTTCATCTTCAACAAGAAGAATGCGTGCTGTCCCTGTGAGGTCTTTGGCGATAACAGGGTCTGCCTTACTCTCTTTTTCTGTCTTTTCTTCTGGTTGTGCTTCAGGGAAATAAACTGAGAATGTTGTTCCTTCGTTCACAACAGTTTTTACATCGAGGAAACCACCTGTTTGTCGAATAATCCCGTAAACTGTGGCAAGCCCAAGTCCTGTGCCTTGTCCAACATCTTTTGTGGTAAAAAACGGTTCAAAGATACGTTCAATCACATCATCAGGAATCCCTGTTCCCGTGTCGACAACGTCCAACTTTACCCATTTCCCAGCAGGCATTTTATCATCGCCTATTTGTAGCGCGCGTTTATTTTCATACATTGATGTTGTGAAGTTGAGTTTTCCGCCATTGCTTTCTGCCATAGCATCACGAGCATTCACCGCCAAGTTTACCAAAACTTGTTCAATTTGGTTTGCGTCCACTTTGATCAACCCTAAATCATCTCCATGGATAAGGTTTAGCTCTATGTTTGTTCCTATCAAACGGCGAATAAGGTGTGAAACCTCTGTAAGGATGTCTGTGATATCTTGAACCTCAGGGCGCAACGTTTGCTGACGTGAGAAGGCTAAAAGCTGACGCACAAGGTTTGCCGCGCGATTAGAGTTCTGTTGAATCTGCATGATATCGGCAAAAGACGGGTCCCCTGGTTTATGACGCAGAAGAAGTAAGTCACAAAAACCAATAATTGCGGTCAAAAGATTGTTAAAGTCATGGGCAACGCCCCCCGCCAACTGACCAACAGCCTGCATTTTTTGTGATTGTGCAAACTGTTCTTCCAAGCTCTTCTGTTGTGTTAAATCGAGGCAATATAGAACAATATTCTCACTATTGGCGAGTTTACGCGCAAAAATACGAACAGAAACAGGTGTCGTACCGTCATCTTGTTTTGTCAAATGAGCTTCAAATGGGGCGAAGCTATCTTTTTTCGCAAAGCGTTTGATATTTTTACGGAACGCGGCACGTTCTTCCTTTGCCACACAGTCAGAAAATATTACCTTATCAAGGTCGGCTGTGCTTGAGAGTATAATATTCTTAAATGCATGGTTAT